>CAXTTP010000015.1:0-22891 GCA_964247195.1 uncultured Sphingomonadaceae bacterium | reverse complement strand
TACCGCCAGATCCATGGGCGTGCAGTGCCGAACACCGGACGGAATATGCCGATGGGAGCCGATATCGGCTACGAGAACATGGAAGTCGTTTCCAGCGTCTTCCAGGGAAAGCAGTATCTTGAGATCGTTCGCGTCGACGAGATGAAGTTCAGCAAGCCGGAGGACATGCTGGCCTTCATCACGACGGACGAGCGGCGATACTACGACCCGCTTTAACCTGGCGCGGGTTCGCGGCAGCCACAGTTATCGCCCGCATGCCACCGGCCCGTGGGGTCAATCCGTATCGGCTGCTCGTGCCTCGAACTTCGCAATTGCGGCCTCGATGCCGGCTTGGAGCGGACCAGCATTTCCCCAGCCGGCGTAAAACGCCATCATGAGTGGGATCTCTTCGAGCTGCGCGACGGTGAGTTCGCTGTTGAGGAGAGCGCCGTGCGCTTGAATCGTGACGATATCCGGCCGGCCCATCGTTGCTGTCGCGCCTAGAACAAGCAGGCGCCGGTCGCGAACGGAAAGCTCGCTCCGCGACCAAATGTCTGCGAACAGATGCTCCACCGTCTCCGCGACGAGTGGCTTCGCTAGATCCCTTGCTGCGCCTTGCGCAATCTCTGCACCGTAAACGGCCTCCATTACCTCGAGCCCGCGTTGCGTTTTCGACTTGTTGTCTTGTTCCATGATCGATGCTCCTCTGATGAAAGTCTTGTGAATGGGAAGCCGAGGGCCGTCATGCTGCTTCTACCAGCATCACAAGCGATCGTTAGACGGGACGAACGGACGACGGCTTCTGGGGAGCGCCGAGGCACGGCGGAATGGCGGCATGCCGGTCTTCCTCGCCACCGGCTGAGGCCACATCGATCACCGCTCGAACAGCGCGGGCACGATGGAGGCAATGAGCAGGACCGCCATCGTCCAGTTGAAGGTGATGCGGCGGCGTGGCGACGTCAGGTATCGGCGGATCAGCTGGCCGAACAACACCCAGGTCGAACTGCTCGCCGTGCCGACGACGGCAAACACCATCGTCAGCAGCACGATCTGCAGCCGCAGGTCGTGCTGCGGCGTGGTGTAGGTCGCCACCGCCGTTAGCGTCATGATCCAAGCCTTCGGGTTGATCCACTGGAACGCCGCCGCGGCGGCGAAGGACATCGGCTTGGCGCCTTCACCGTCGGTGCCGATTGCCTCGGCCGTCCCGATCTTCCACGCCAGATAGAGGATGTAGACGATGCTCGCGACCTTCATCGCCAGGAAGAGCGGCGGCATCGCCCCGATCAGCGCGGCGATGCCGAAGCCGACGCACAATGTCATGATCGCGAAGCCGATGACGATGCCGAGCTGGTGCGGCCACGTCCGCGCAAAGCCGAAGCGTGCGCCAGCGCTTGCCAGCATCAGGTTGTTCGGGCCCGGCGTGAACGACATCGCGATGGCGAATGGCGTCACAACCGCAAGGAAGGCGGCGATGTTCATAGCCTAACCCCGCAGCCTTGCTCAGCCGTCCTCATGTAACCGTTTCCCCGATGAGCGCGAAGGCGCGCACGGGAAAGGTCCCCACCGCCGCCATCTTCGGCGGCACGGCATAGAAGCGTGCCCCCTCCGCAGGAATGCGGTCGAGCCCGGTCATATGCTCGCAGATCGGAATGTCGCGCCCGAGCAGGATGGTGTGGGCTGGACGGAAGCGACCGCGCGTATCGTCGATATTGTGCGAATCGATCCCGACCAGCGCGGCCCCGTGCGCCGCCAGCCATTCCGCGGCCTCGGCGGTGAGGAACGGATGGTTCTCGAAGTAGGCGGCGGTCCGCCAGTGTCGGTCCCAGCCGGTATGAACCAGCACCGCCCGGCCGGCGACGTCGACGCACTCGAATGCGGCGGGGGTGATCGCCATGGTATCGCCGGCACGGACGACCACCGCATCGAGATGCGCCAGCCTCTCCAGGGCCAGGTCGGCCAGATCGTCGCCGTCGGGGTAGCGGTGAAACGGGCTGTCGAGATAGGTGCCGGTGTTGCCGACCATGTCGATCCGCTGGATCGCGAACTCGGCACCGCCGTCGTACAAGCCTCGCGACCCCTCGCGCGTGAGGAAGTCGCAGACGATCGGCGCCGGCAGGCCCTTGTAGGTGATCATGCCCGGCTCGATCCGGTGCGAAAGGTCGATCAGCATCGTGAGGCTCCTGCGCCGGTCTCCGCGTCATACACGCCAGCGAAGCGCATGCACGTCCTCTTCCGGATCAGATGACTGAGTATCCGCTGCGGAGCAGTGCCCAACGCTGAACGTCTGCTGCTGGATCTTTCGGATCCAGCGGCTACGGCGACGTCAGTCCCGCTCCGCGCTCGCGAACACGATCAGATTTCCGTCGGGATCGGAGATCCGCATTATGAAGAAGCCAGTGGCTTCCTCGATCGCTCCTGGCGCGAGCCCGGCGTCGAGCAAGCGCTTACGCTCCGGCCCGAGCGGCAACACGCCGAGCGTCAGCGTCGAATGGCCGGCATGCTGAGGTGCCTCGAATACCTGCACCTCCGCGCTCTCGGTAAACTGCCATTCCGCCAGACCTGGCATCGGGCGGCGCAGCGGCGGCTTGCCGAAAAGCTTCTCATACCAGGCGACGCTGGTCTGAATGTCGCTGCAGCTGACCTGCGCGAAGATCGTAGCGATTCCCATCCCGGCCCAACCGGCTGCACTTGTGCTGGTTCCGTTTCGAGGCGCTGGCGCGGCCAGCCAGCGTCCTTGAAGCTGACCTCGGCGATCGGGGCAAAGGCCGGGCCTTCGAACCGGCAGCTGCAGAATGGAGGGAGCACCGCCGGTTCGGGAAGTCGCTTGAGCATGCCCACGTTCGCCCCTAGCCATGGCAGACGATGGCCAAGCTTGCGATCCTGTACGAGCATCCGCTGTGGTTCGAGCCGCTGTTCCGCGCGCTTGCCGCGCGCGACATCGCCGTCGCGAAGATCCACGCCGACGCGCTGGCCTTCGATCCGGCTTCGTCCGGTGTGCCGGCACCGTTGATCTTCAACCGCATCGCGATGTCGAGCTTCCTGCGCGCGCCCGAACACCCGATATTCTTCGGCCGATCGCTGCTGGCGCATTGGGAACGGAATGGCGCGAAGATTCTGAACGGCCCCCGCGCGCTCGAGATCGATGCCTCGAAGGCGAGTCAACTCTCCCTGATTGCGATGCTGGGCTATGCCGTGCCGGCGACACGCGTGGTCCATCGCCGCACCGACCTGGTTGAGGCAACCGTGGGCTTGCGGTGGCCTCTGGTCGTCAAGGCCAATATCGGCGGGTCCGGCGCCGGCATCGTGCGCTACGATGATCGCGCTTCCTTGACCCAGGCGGTGGCCGAGGGGAGCGCGCCCGACAGCATCGATCGAGTGCTGCTCGTGCAGGAATATGTGCCCGTTCGCGGCGGCGCAATCACACGGATCGAGACGCTCGGCGGCCGCTACCTTTACGCCATCGACGTCGATGGCGGCGGTGCCTTCGATCTCTGCCCGGCCGACGCCTGCATGATCGACGGCAAGCCCTCGATCGCGATGCGCGCCGCCGAGCCCGACCGGCGCGTGATCGCGGCGGCCGAGCGGATCGTGCAAGCAGCCGGGATCGATGTCGGGGGCGTCGAGGTGATGATCGACGATCGGGACGCTACCCCGCGTTTCTACGATATCAACGCGCTGTCCAATTTCGTCGCTGATCCGCTGTCGGTGCTGGGCTGGGATCCGCACGAGCGGCTGGTCGACTGGCTCGAAAAGCGGATCGCCGATGCATCAGCCTGAGGATTGATTCGAATGCGCTATGGATATTGGATGCCGGTATTCGGCGGGTGGCTGCGCAACGTGGCCGACGAAGGCATGGTGGCGACGTGGGACTATGCGCGCGATCTCGCCGTCCGGGCCGAGCAGATCGGCTATGACCTGACCCTTATCGCCGAGCTCAACCTCAACGACATCAAGGGCACCGACCAACCCGCACTCGACGCCTGGTCCACGGCTGCCGCGATTGCCGCCGTGACCCAGACCCAGGAATTGATGGTTGCGGTCCGTCCCAATTTCCACCAGCCCGCGCTGTTCGCCAAGGCGGCCGCTAATATCGACCGCATCTCGGGTGGCCGGTTGTCGCTCAACGTTGTCTCCTCCTGGTGGGAGGACGAGGCGCGGCAGTATGGCCTCCAGTTCGACCAGCATGACGACCGCTACGCCCGCACCGCCGAATGGCTGGAGGTGGTGCACGGGCTGTGGAGCGAGGAACGTTTCAGCTTCTCGGGCCAGTTCTACCGCACCGACGAGGCCATATGCTCTCCGAAACCCGCGGCGCCACCGCTCCTCTACGCCGGCGGCGAGAGCGAAGCGGCGAAGACGATGATCGTGTCGAAATGCGATTCCTATGTGATGCATGGCGATCCGGTCGAGGTGATTGGCCCCAAGATCGCCGACATGCGTGCGCGGCGCGAGGCAGCGGGCGGTGCCGCGATGACCTTCGGCATGGCGGCCTATGCAATCGTGCGCGACAGCGCGGCGGAGGCCCACGCCGAGCTGGACCGGATCACCGAGGTCGCCGACCTTCCCGCGGGCTACGCCAATTTCGACCAGTGGCTTTCCGGCACGCAGCTGGAGCGCGAGCTGAAGCTGCGCGAATATGCGGTCTCCAATCGTGGCCTGCGGCCGAATCTGGTCGGCACGCCAGACCAGATCAAAGACAGGATCGCTGCATATGAAGCGGCCGGCCTCGACCTGCTGCTGCTCCAGATGAGCCCGCAGGCAGAGGAGATGGAGCGCTTTGCCGAAAGCGTGATCAACGCCTAGGCTGCGCGGGCGAAGCCGCCGGGCCCCTGCCCGCGGTCCTCACGTCTCGAGCACGTCCTTGCACCCGGTCTGCACGCACGCCTGCTTCATCCTTGCGTCGAGCCGCGCCAGCACGTCGGCGCCGCCATGCTTGGCGCTCCACTCGCGTAGCTTCGTCGCCCATTCGACTGTTCTCTTCTCGGTGCGTTCGGCATAGCCCGCGCTATTCTGGCCGAGCGCGTCGACGACCATGCCGGCAGAGCGCTCGACCGCCGCCTTGTCCTCCGGCATCATGCGCATCGCGCCCTGCGAGTACATCATCGTCCACTGAATGCGCGTCGCGGGACCCTGCGCGGCCTCGGCGGCTTGCTTGAGCCAGTCGATGGCGGTTCTGCTGTCCTTGGCTTCCTCGGCCAATCCGGCGAGGTCGACCATGAAGTAATAAGGCGCGATGGCGTGCGCCAGCTCGGCCTTCCACAGCCGCGCGGCGCCCGCCTTGTCGCCCGCATCGGCCAGCATCTGCCCGGCGTCGGGCATCACCGCCTGCCGCATCGACGGGTCGGTCGCCGCCTTGTCGGCGTCGGCGACGCGGGCACGCACCTTGGCCAGCACGTCCGGCGCGACCTTGCCGCCGTTCGCCGCCTTGGACAGAGCGATCTCGGCGGTGACGCTCCCGAGCCGGTCGCCGAGCGGCACGCTCGCGTCCGCCGCGACCCGATCCAGCGCGGCGACGAGCTCGCGGCCCAGCCTCTCGCGCTCGCCGGCATCGGGGAGTGCCTTGATGAGGTCAGCGCCGCCGTAAGTCAGCTCCTGGCGGTTTGCCTTGACCTCGGCATAGCTGGGTAGAATCGCCGAAAGGACGGCGCGGACCTCCGCCTGCTGGTCGGGCGTGAGCTTTGCCTTGCTGTCCTGCACCGCCATAAACAGGCTGGTGAGCGCAAAGTGACGCTTGACCGCCGGATCGGGGGCGGCATCGGCCAGCATGGCGACGAACGCGGATGCCTTCTTCATGTCGCCGAAATGCTTGGGGTCGTCGAGCCAATCGAAGCTCGCGAGCAGCCGCCAATCGTCGGCGGAAAGGCTTGCCGGGTCGGTGGTGCGCTTCAGCAGATCCTCGGTCGAGCCGGTGCGCTTCGCGGCCACGTTCAAGACGTCGGCGAGTGCCGAGGCGGTCGAGCCGCCGGCCAGCCGCGTGACCTCCGAACGATCCGGCCTCAGGATGATCACAGTGGGATAGCCGAGAATGCCGAACTTCTCACCCCAGACCTGCGCGCCCTTGGCATCGCCGTCGAGGTGGACGGGGATGAAGTTCCCGGTCGCGGCGATGAAGGCGGGGTCCTTGAACAGCGTCTGCTTCATCAGGTTGCACGGCGGGCACCATTTCGCGCCCCAGTAAAGCAGGACGGGCTTGTTCGCCTCCTTCGCCTCGGTAAACGCATCGTCGACGTCGCCCTCGCGCCAATCGATCTGCTGGGCGGCAGGCAGCCGAGCCGTGCTTTGCTGATCGGCCGGCTTCGCGCGACACCCTGCAGTCGCCATCGTGATCCCCAACATCACCAAAGCAATCGAAATGCGCATCGCCTGCTCCCTGCGGGCCGGCTGGTCGAAATGTTCGGCCCCACCACCCCGATCGCCATTTAGCACAGGGCGGACGTTCGATGCCAACAAGCGAACGGCGAGAAGTGGTGGTTAGCTGCCGTAGTTCCGTTCGAGCTTCCAAACGACCAAGGCGAAATAGCAGGCCGCGATCGTCACGAACGCCACCCCGCATACCCAGCCAAGCACCGGATGCGTATCAAGGAAGATCATCGACAAAGCGGCGAATGGGGCAGCGAGCGACAGCATTATCGCGGAAGCTACCCAGCCATGCCACGAGATCGGCATGTAGCTGAAACCAGCGAAGCGCTTGAACCACGGCTTGTTCATCGGGCCAATGTAACGGCCGATCGGAGAGTCCGCTATTGGGCGGATGTTGCCCGTCCGCTTCTGGCGTTCGCTTTGCCGACACGGGAACGCCGTGAAGTGGTGGTTAGACGACCGTCAGCCTTTAGCACCGTCAAATCGATAGCTGGCGATGACGCTCCAAGTGTCGGCGGCACCATCACGCAGTTTGACGCTCACTCCCTCTAACTGCCTGACATCAACAGCAAGTCGAAGGTTCACGCCGGAGCGAAGACTGGTGTCGGTCTCACGCCCTGATGGATGATGATGGGTAAAACAGCCGCAGGTTCTGCACCGGTACCACCGCAGGATGCCCTTGCCCCACACGTAGCCATCTAGCACATTCCTTGGGTCCTCGACTTCAATCGTTCGAGCGACGTAGTAGCCAAACAGCGGCTGTATCCTCCGGCACAGCGAGCAATTACATGCTGTAAGAACGCGAGGGCGTCGAGGCAGACTGATCGTGACATCGCGGCAGTGGCATTGCACTCGCAGCATTTAACAACGCCCCATTGGGAGGCTTCAGGTTAGACAACGATCTTTCCGATGGCAATGTTTGGGCGAAAGCGGTCGCTCCCGTTTATGGGTCCACGCACTAGTCTTAGCCACATAAGAGTGCTGATGAGAGCCCACGTATTGAAGACCGATCATGAATTGACCGTGTGAATCGCTCGGCCGACAAGGCAGAGCGGCTGACAGCCGCCGAGCTCGCCTGGCGCGGCTGCCAGCCCGATGCCGCGCAGGGTGCCGTTGTCCTGACGTGCTGGCCGACGATGCTGCACATCAAAGCGTGGTGTTCGGCGACGGCGGGATAGCCGATGCTCCTGCCCCGCGCGTGTCACACAGCACGATGGGCATCGCGCTGGCAGCCGCGCCAGGCGAGCTCGGCGTTCGGCTATGTCGCGTTGTTCGCTCTGCTGCTCGCGGTAAGCAACAGCGGGTACATCGCGCGCTGTCGCCGCCAGGACGGGTGGCGCTCACCTGCTATCTCGGATCGAACGCGATCGGCTCGTTCGTCACCTATGGCTGGGGCTTGGGGATGCTCGGGCGAATGAATGGCGCTGCCCTAAACATCCTCGCGATCGCCATCTAGGCCGCGCTGTGCCTGTTCGCCGCTCTCTGGCTGTCCGTGTTCCAGCTTGGTCCAGCCGAGTGGGTCTGGCGTTCACTGACGTATCAAATGCCTTGATGCGGCCGTTGGCCGCGCAGACCCGATCGCGGCCTTCGACAAACCCGAGGCGGTCCACCACTCGGTTAGAACGTCAGCTTCACGGAGCCGAGAACCTCCCTCGGCGCGCCCACGGCGAAGTCGTATGAGCTGAACTGGTAGGGCAGCACCTGCACGTTGTAGCGCTTGTTCGCGACGTTCGAGACGACGGCGCTCACCTCCAGCCGCTTGCTCGGGCTCTGCCATGTGACCCGCGCGTCTCCGACGAAATAGCCGTTCTGCTGCAGCGCCGGAGACTTCTCGTCGGTGACGAGAAAGAAGAAGTGGCTGTTGTAGCGCCAGCTCGTGCCGACGATGACGTCGCCGATCGGCAGCGGCACCGTATAATCCGCCGCGACGAAGCCGGTCACGTGCGGCGCGCGGGCGAACTGGTTGCCGGTGAGGTCGACGGTGGCGTTGCTGAAGGTGAAGCTGGTGAACTTCGTGCGCAGCAGTCCCAGGTTGGCGACCAGGCTCAGCGCTTTGGTCGGCTGCGCGCGCAGCTCGGCCTCGATGCCCTTCGAATAGCCGCCGGCGGCGTTGGCGAGGAACGCCGAGATGCCGAGCGGCGGAGGCGCGGGGCGGACGACGGAAACCTGGATGTCGTTGTACTTCGCATAGAAGCCGTCGATGTTGAAGGTCAGCCGGTTGTCGAACCAGCCGCTCTTGAGCCCAAGCTCATAGGAGGTCAGCGTCTCGGGATTGACGACGCCGGGAGGCGTGGTCGGTGCGACCTGCCCCTGGAAGTTGCCCGCGCGATAGCCGTTGGCGATGCGCCCGTAGACGTTGGCCGTCGGGCCGACGTCCCACTGCACCTCGCCGTCGTAATTGAGCTTGCTCCAATGCTTCTTCTGATCCTGCCGCGCGATATCGACCAGCGTCTGACCGGTCGCGCTCGGCAGCCACCACTGGTCGGTGTTGACGAACGTGACCGGCGCGTCCGCCCTTTGGCTCACCAGCGCGATATGCGAGTGGTCGTCGGTCCAGCGCAGGCCGCCTTGGAGGTGCAGGCGATCGGTGATCGCGAAGCGGAGGCTGCCGAAAACGGCGAAGCTGTCGGTCTTCTGCGTATAAGCGGTATAATAATAGCCGGGCGTTCCGCCGGTGCTGTTGTTGAGCGCCGCCTGCGCCGCGAACGAGCGTAGCGTCTCGTGGAAATAGTACGCGCCGGCGATCCCGCTCAGCCGGTTTTCCGCTGGCGACGCGACGCGCAGCTCCTGGCTGTATTGCTCGGGCTTTGTGCGGCTATAGCTTCGGCTGAGCTCGCGAGGTCCGCTGTCGCCGTCGGACTTCTCGAGCCGGTCGCCCTTGTCGTAGCTCGAGATCGACGTGAGCGTCAGATCGGCCGGCAGCTCGGCGTTGATACGAAGGAGCGCGCCGCTGGATTCGACCTTCTGGGGATTGTCGATGTTGCTGCTCGTCGTGTCGATGTCGACGTGCGGCAGGTCCGCCGTTTGCGCCTGCGGCGAGTAATAGAAGGCGGTTCGGGTCGAATCGAGATTGCGATAGTGCACGCTGGCGAGAATGTCGGTGCCCTCGCTCGGCTTCGCGAGCAGTTCGACCCGCGTTGCGAAGTCGGTGAAATCGCCGGATGCGTTGCCGGTCACGCTGTCCGTGGCATAACCGCCGAACCGCTCGATGCGGGCAGAGGCGCGCACGGCGATACGATCCTCCACCACCGGTCCGCCCGCGGCGACCTCGAGCTGCTTCTGGCCGTAATCGCCGATCGCAACCTTGGCATAGCCGCCGGGCTCGAAGCTCGGCTTGCGGGAGATGAAGTTGATCGCGCCGGCGGTCGCGTTCTTGCCCTGCAGCGTGCCCTGGGGCCCGCTCAGCACCTCCACGCGCTCGAGGTCGAACAGGGGGAAGCCCTGAAGCGACAGGTTGTTGATATAGACGTCGTCATTGTAGAGGCTGACGGCGCCGACGGCGTTGTTCGAGACGTTGCCGTTGCCGATGCCGCGAATGTAGTAGCGCGGGCGCGAGCGGCCGTCGTTGTTCCATCCATTCGCGTTCGGCGCGAACCGGGCGACGTCCACCGCGCTGTCGATCGCGTAGCGCTCGAGCCGCTCGCCGCCGATCGCGGTGACCGTGGCAGGAACCTTCTGGACATTCTCGACGCGCTTTTGCGCCGTGACCAAGATCTCGTCCGATCCGCTGCCCTGCAAGCCGGCGGTGGAAGCATCGGCGGTAGCATCATTCGCTGCGACGGTGTCGGCAGCGCCGGTCTGGGCTGCGCCGGCTGCGGCGGTCTCAACGGCCTCGGTGGCAGAAGCGGACTGGCTCCAGGTAAATGTCAAGACGGTGGCGATCGCGACCGGCGCGCACGTGCCGGACAGGAAACTGCGCATTCTTCTTCCCCCTTCGATGGAGCGCACGCCGCTTCCACGCGGCCGATGCTCGGCCGCGCGTGCGGGCACGCAAAGCTGTCTGTCGGTCTTGTTGATCAGTCGGCGGGTACGGCGACCCTGGCGGCAGTCCCCACGGACCCGGAGCGCCGGCGCTCGGCCAACAGCGCGCGGGCATCCTCGAGCGGCGAGGCGTCCACGAAGCTGTCGAGATCGAAATCCTGGTCGATCAGGCCGTGCTCGAGCATGAAGGCCTTCTGCACCCGCAGCGCCCCCAGGCGATCCTCGTCGAACGCAAGCTGGACGCCTTGCGAGACATTCTCATAGGTCGTCGCGAGCCGCTCGGGCGGCACGTTCAGATCCGTCGCGACCAAGCGGAGCGCGCCGAGCGGATTGGCCTTCGCCCATTCCGCCGCCTCCAGGAGCCGCGCGAGAACGCGCACCACCACGTCGCGCCGCTCCGCCAGCAGCGGCCCGCTCGCCACGAGCCCGCGCAGCACCGACGGGTTCACCCGTTCGAGCGGATCGGGGTTGAGGCGCGTATCGTAGAGGATGTTGAGCGGCGGAAAGTCGCCGGCATCGGGCGGAATGGCCATCAGCGCGGCGGCATCCACCTCGCCCGCCTCGAGCAGCGCGATCCGTTCGCGGAAGGCGTCGAGCAGGTGATCGACCCGCGCGCCGCCCGGTGCGGGAGGCCGCTGCGTCAGGTTGACGAGCGAGACGTCGCCCAAGCCCAGGCCCGCCGTCGCCAGCGTGGTCTTGTAGATCTTGAGCTGCTGGTTGACCATCAGGTCGAACGCGCCGTCGTTGCGGCCGACCACGGCCAGACGGCGGCCCTTGAGATCGGCAACCGAGCGGATGCCCGACGAGCGCAACGCCACGACGGGGTAGGAGCCCTCGAGGAAGGCGAGGCCGATCACCTTGCAGTCGACGCCCTTGGATCGCTTCCACACCGCCGGCGCATGGCCTGCGTTGCGCAGCCAGAAGCGTTCGTCGTGGCCATATTCGATCTGCGGCGAGAAGCCGACCGACTTGTACACCGGCGCCAGGTCGCGATCGCCGGCGAACTCCTCCTCGATCAGGCCGAGCTGGTGCGCGATCGCGGAGATCGTCGGAACACCGGGGCAGCGGGTATAGCTGAGCGCGGTAACGGTCATCGTTTCTACTCCTATGGATCAGGCGGCAGCCGTCAGGCGCTGGCCGACGCCGAAGCGTTCGAGCAGCGCGAGGCCGTTGGTGTTGAAGATCGCGTCGGCCTCGGCCGGCGAGGTGACTGCGGCGAGAATGTTGTCGATCACCGGCGGTATGGCCGGCACGGGCGCATAGTCCGAGCCGAAGACGACCCGGTCGGCGCCGAGCACGCGAACCGCCGCGGCAACCGCTGCCGGCCCGTTGCCAGCCGCGCCGGTGTCGAGCCAGATCTGCCGGAAGCGCTCCCTGACGTTGGTGATGCCGGTGCGCATCGGCCCCAGCTCGACCTGCTCGGCGAGCAGCGCGGCAAGCCCGGAACCGCCGAGCATCGCCACCTGCACCGTAACGTCGGGATAGGGCTTGAGGAAATCTCCGAAGGCGAGCGTCGCCACGGCGGAAGCGAAGTGCCAGCCGGCGTCGAGCAGCCAGCGGACGCCCTGATTGTCGGCATGATCGATGAGCGGGGGCTGGCCGGGAACGTTCGGCCCGGCGTAGCCCGTGTGAAGATAGATGTGGCTGCGGTAGCGCTGCGCCGCCTCGAAGATCGGCGCGAGCGACTGCGCCGAAGCCGAGGTGAAGAAGGCGTTGACCGGCAGCACCGCGCCGATCAGGCCGAGCTGCTCGTGCGCGCGCTCCAGCTCCTTGACGGACCAGGCGATATCCTGGGTCGAGAGCGCCGCGACCGCGCTGAACCGGTCGGGATGCCGCTTTACCAATTGGCCGAGATCGTCGTTATAGGCGCGCCAGAGCGGCCGCCAGTCGCCGGCACCGTAGACCGCATCGACGTTGAGCGTGGTCGGCCAGCTGATCATCTGGTGCGCGACACCCGACGCATCGAGATGCCGAAGGCGATGCTCGATATCGAACCAGTGCGTACCGAGCGGAAACGGCAGGCCGCTGCCGCCGGGGCCGGCGCGATGCAGGGCAAGGCCGCCATCGGGCGTCGCAGCCATGCGCGGGTTGGCCTCGCGCGCCGATAGGAAATCCACCGCCGCGGGCGAGAACCAGTGGCTATGGAGGTCGACGATGTCGGCCCGACCGGCGGGCAGCGTGCTGGCGCTCATGAGCGCGGCTCCTTCGTGACGGCTGGCTTGGCGGAAGCGAACTTGGACGGGAATTGCGGCGCCGCACCGGTCAGCGCGTAATTGCCGATGGTGCGCAGCGCGAGCACCGCCGGATCGTGCGACGACAGCGTGCGGACGTCGCGCCAGAAGCGATCGAAGTCGTTGGCGGCGTTGGTCGCGCGACCGCCGCCGAATTCGAAGATCTCCGGCGTCACCTCGAGCGCGACCTTCGACGTGAAGCTTCGCAGCGCGAGCGTGTTGACCGCCAGATGACCGCGATCCTCCTCGGTCAGCGACTTGCGATTGTCCCAACCGCGCTGGAGCCGCGCGATCTCGCTCTCGAAATAGGCGAGGCCCGCCTGCACCTTGAGCCACAGCTCGGCAAACTGCGTCTGGACCAGCACGTCGTCTGCGGTGACGGCCGCGCCGGGGAGCGTCGACTGGCGCTTCTCGCCGGTCGCGTAGCCGCGCGCCGCGTCCAGCGCGCCGAGCGCGGATCCGAGGAACACCGCCGAGTAAAAGACCGCGCCGAACGTCGTCCACAAGGGCACCGGGCCGGTCTGAACCGATCCATGCCCCCAGTGGAACACCTCATCGGGAAAGATGCGCAGCCTGTCGAAGCTGATCGCGCTCGAATCCGCGCCGCGCAGACCGAGCTGGTCCCAGTCGTCGTGGAATATCAGGCCGTCGCGGTCGGTCGGCACATGCGCGTAGAGGAAGTGGGTGTTGTCCGGATGGATGAACAGCAAGGTCGTCACTTCGGCGAGCGGCGCTCCGGTGTTCCACTTCTTGGTGCCCGAGATGGTGTAGCCGCCGTCGGGATGATGCTCGGCAATGAAGGCGCTATTCACATATTGCGTGACGTTGCCCCACTGCCAGCGCTGCTCGACCGAACGCTGCGCGACGGCGTCGTTGCGGCCGTCATAGTCGAGCAGCAGTGGGATCAGCGAGTTGTAGTAGTGAAAGGCGAGCACCGCACCCAGCGAGCCATCGGCGCGCGCGATCTCGAGCACGCTCCACGCCGCGTCGCGCACGCTCCCGCCGCCGCCGCCGATCGCTGCCGGATAGAGTAGGTTGACGATCCCGCTTTCGCGCAGGCGCCGCACCTGGTCGATCGGAAGGGCGTTGCCGCGGTCGCGCGACACCGCCGTCCGTCGGAACTCGTCGGCCAGCTCGCGTGCCGCGGCGATCCAATCTTCCGGATATGCCTCGTGCACCAGCGGCGCCGTGTCCGGACGCGAGGCGGTGCGAGGCTTGAGCGCAAGCGTGGTCATGCTCTTCAGCGTCCTTCAGCAGAGGAGGGAGTGCGGGCGAGGCTGATCGCGCTCGCCGTCCAGATCAGACCCGCGAGCGCGTAAGCCGCGGGACCGAGGAAGATCGCGCGATCGAGCCCGTGGCGATCCGACAGGTAGCCCAGCAGCCACGGCGCCAGCGCACCGCCGACCCCGGCGCTCACCAGCGCGCCGAACGAGCCTGCGGCGGTGCGAAGCTGTGCGGGCGCGGTCTCGACGAGCAGCGTGGTCAGGCTGCCGGCCGTCGATCCGAACGAAATGACGGCGAGCACGATCAGCAGCTTGGCGGCGGCGAGATCGCGGGTGGCAAAGGCGAGCGCGAACAGCACCGCCGCGACCAGCGAACTCACCGCCAGCGCGACCGTCAGGCCGGAGGCGAAGCGTGAGAGCGTGCGGCCGAAGACATAGCCGCCGATCAGCCCAGCCGGGGCGGTGAAGAGCAGGACCGCGGCCATGAAGCCCGCCGCCGCACCGTTCGACAGGCCGAAGACGCGGTGGAGGTAGGCCGGAGCCCACATCTGGGCGGTGTACATCCCCGAGAAGAAAAAGCCGAGCGCGGCCAGGTGCATGACATAGGGACGGACGCGGAACACCGCGAGCTGCTCGCGCAACCGTGACGGGCGTTGTGGAACCGAGTGGCCGTCCGATGCGCCCGGGACCGGTTCGCGCAGCGCCAGCAGGCTGAGCGCGAGCAGCAGGCCGGGCACGCCGGAGGCGAGGAACGCGATCCGCCAGTCGTAGGCGGAGGCGAGCCACGCTCCGAGCGCGAGGGACAAGGCTCCCCCGACCTTGTTGCGCACCATGAAGAGCGAAAAGACGAAGTTGCGCCAGCGCTGGTCGTAGAGATCAGACAGCCAGCTCGGCACGAGCCCCTGATAGGCGGCCTCGCCGAAGCCGGTGAGCGAACGCCAGAGCACCAGGCTTGCCACGCCGCCGGTCAGTGCGCCCGCCGACGAGGCCAGGCTCCACAGCAGGACGGCGCCGATCAGCACCGGCTTGCGTCCGAACCGCCCGGCAAGATAGCCGAACAGCGGCGCGCCGGCCATTCCCGCGACGGTGAACGCCGCCGCCACCGCACCGAAGGCCTGGTCGTGCAGACCCAGCGACTGCTTGATCGGGGTGAGAAGGGCGGCGAGTATTCCCGCATCGAGCGCGCAGACCACACCGAGCGCGAGCAGCACCAGCAACGAGCCATGCCGCTGCGAGGCAGAGAGGCGTTCGGTCCGCTGCTGCGAATCTTCCGTCGGCGGGTACGTCACCACCGTGCGCGCGGCGGGTGCGGCAACCCGACCCGCCGGTGCGACATCCGACAGCGATAGCGAGTGCAGGGTCACGGGCTTTTCCCTATCGATTTGATAGAGAATGTATAATCCCGACCTAGTCCGGGTGGGGGAAGAAAAACTTGACGGACCGCCATCCGCGCTTCGCCGTCGTCGCAAGGAGACGGAAGCGATCTCAGCCCGCCGGTTCGGGACTGGGCGATCGCGTTGCGGCAGGGGTCAGCGCGGCGTCGTTCGGAGGCGCGGGCCTTCCGATCCGGCGCAGGATCAGCGCTCCCGACAGGATGGCGAGCAGGAGCAGGACGTTCGACGCGACGAACATCCAGTGGAAGCCGAGCAGGCGTGCTGCCGGCGACACCCCGCCATGCGTCTCCGTCACGGCGTTCAGGACGGCCGCGAGCGCCGGGATGCCGACCGCGTTTCCGAGTTGCTGCATGGAGAAGATCGCCCCGCTGGCGACGCCCTGATCGGCATCGGGCACCCCGCTGATCGCGAGCAGTCGAACCGACATCCAGACGCTGAAGAAGCCGATGTTGGTCATCAGCGCGGCCGGCAGCACCGCGCTCCAATAGCCGTTCTGCGGCGACAGGAAGGCATAGCAGGCGATACCGGCCATCTCGAGCAGGAGGAAGCCGAAGAGATGCAGTCGCAGCCCGATGCGTTCGGGCAGCCGCGCAGACAGGAAGGCGCCGGCGGCGGCAACCAGGGTCGTCGGCAGAAGGGCGAAGCTTGCCTGCTGCGCCGTGTAGTGAAGCGCGTCCTGCAGGAAGAGATTGAGCGGGTAGTTCGTGTTGCTCGCCGACCAGAAGAAGCAGACCACATAGGCGCCGACGAGATTGCGCGTGCGGAATAGCTGGGGCGGGAAAAGCGGGCGGGCGTGACGGGTCTCGACCCGGAGGAGGACCGCGAACAGCACGATCGAGCCCAGCGCGAGGCCCAGGGTGAGGAGAGAGCTCACGCCCAGCCGAACGGCGTTCGCGATGGCCAGGCTGAGCGCGCCGAACGCCGCCACCGAGAGAAGGGCGCCGCCCACATCGAAGCTGCCCTGTGCTTCGCGGCCGCGGCTTTCCGACACGAAGCGCAGGACGAGCGGCGCCAGGATCAGAACGAGGGGCACGTTCATGAGCAGCAGCCAGCGCCAACTATAGGAGAGCAGCACGCCCGCCGAGAGAAGATAGGCCGCCGAGAAGAGCCCGCCGACGAAGCTGGACGTTCCGTAGGCACGATTGCGTTCTCGCCCTTCGGAGAAGATGACGTTCTGCAGAGCCAGCGCGTTCGGGCTCAGCAGCGCAGAGCCGATCCCCTTGGCGACGCGGGCGGCGAGGAACCATCCCGGGTTCGGAGCCATTGCGGTCAACGCCGAGCAGGTTCCGAAGATAGCCAGGCCAAGGAGCAACATGCGTCGGCGTCCGTAGAGGTCTCCGAGCCGCCCACCCAGGACGAGGAAGCTGCCGAACGTCAGAACGTAGCCGCCCAGCATCCACGGCAGGGCCGCCGGCGAGAAGCCCAGCGCTCCGCGAATCTGCGGCGCCGCCAAGCCGATGCCGATATAGTCGAAGGGCACGATGTACATCGCGATCGACAGGACGATCAGGCCGTGCAGCTTTGCGGGTTCGTGCATCGCGGATCCTTGCGCGGAAGCGTGCCGCGGCGAGCCGCCGCGACCGTTCACTACCTATCAAGTAGAGATTGCGCAGGGAACTGGATTCAGAGGGCTTCCGGGACGCCGCGACCGATGATCGCGACATGGCCGATCACGAACCGGCCTCCTGGACGACGGCTTCGCGAGGCGATGCTGCCAGCGTACCTCCCGGCAGGGTCAGGCAGAAGAGGAAGGCGAGCATCATCACCCCTCCGCTGATCGAGAAGCTCGTCCCGATCGCCAGCCGATACGCTTCGACGACGGCGCCATGCGCGGCGGGCGGCAGCGCGGCGATATGAAGCATTCCCCCTTCGATCAGGGCATGGAGGTCGAGCCCGTGGCCGATGCGGGCGAGACCGGTCCCCACATGCGCGGCCATCACGCCCCCGGACAAGGCCACACCCAGCGCTCCGCCCAGCGAGCGGACGAACGACATCGTCGCCGTGGCGACGCCGAGTTCGTGGCGGGCGACCGCATTCTGGACGATGACGGTCGCGTTCGGCATGCCGATACCCATGCCGAGCCCGAGCATGGCGAGCGCACCCAGGAAAGCAGGGATGCCCGCGCCATGATAAGCAAGGATCGCGAAGGTGGTCAGCGCCGTCGCCTCGAGGCCGACGCCGAGTACCAGGAACGGCTTGGCCCGGCCGAAATGCGACGAGAGGTGGCCGCCCGCGACCGAGCTCAGCATCATCGCCCCAATCTGCGGCAGCAGCATCAGTCCGGCCGCGGCAGGGCTCAGGCCCAGCACGAGCTGGAAGTAGAGCGGCAGGAAAACGAGCGTTCCCAGCATCGCGAAGGACATCGTGCCGCTTGCCATCACCCCGGTCGCGAAGCTGCGGATGCGGAACAGGCGGAGCTGGATGATCGGTTCGGCGGCGCGAAGCTCCCGGCGAACAAACAGCGCGAACAGTCCCGCCGCGACCGCCGCGATGGCAATCGGGCTCGCCGATCGCCACGGCAGCATCGATCCCCCCGAACTCAGCAGCAGCAACAGGATCGTCGTCGCCGCAGCCAGGAGGAGCGCCCCGGGATAGTCGATGCGGTGGCTGGTCGGCGGCTGCGTGCGCTCGAGCCCGATCAGGATGAGCGCGAGCGCCACGCCGCCGATCGGCAGGTTGACGAAGAACACCCACCGCCACGACAAGGTGGTCGTCAGGATGCCTCCGATGAGCGGCCCGGCGACGCTGCTGACGGCGAAGGCAGCGGTGAACAGGCCCTGGTAGCGTCCCCGTTCGCGCGGGCTGACGAGATCGCCGATCACCGTCTGCGACAACGTCAGCAAGCCACCCGCGCCGAGCCCCTGCAACGCCCGGAAGGCGATGAGCTGCACCATCGTCCTTGCAGCGCCGCAAAGCAGCGACGTCGCGAGGAACAGCGAGATGCTCACGACGAACATCCGGCGCCGTCCGTACATGTCGCTGAGCTTGCCGTAGAGCGGAGTGGTGACGGTGGAAGCGAGCATGAACGTGGTGACCACCCAGGAGATGTGGGCAAGGCCGCCAAGGTCGCTCGCCATGCGAGGCAGGGCTGTATTGACGATGCTCTGGTCGAGCGACGCCATGATCATCGCCAGCATCAGTCCTGCGAAGACGATCCGCAGCCGGCGCGCGGCAGGCGGCGCAAGCGGTTCCGCTCCGCCCGGGGCCACCGCGTGGCTCATGTCGCTTGCCATACGCCTCCCCTACCCTTCCCGCACCAGCGCTCTTCCCATACGTTCAAGCGTCGAAGATGCCACTGATCTTCGGAGTCAGAAGGGAACGCTCGTTGGAGACTGGCCCGGAGCAGCTTTGTTAACACGACCGTGCGACTGACCGCTGGACAACGGTTGCGGGCGGTTCGATGCGGGCGATCTTCTTTGCCGATGACGAGGCGACGCGGCCGAGGTGGCGTTCCGCCGATCGCGATTTCCTCGCCGCCCTGCGTCGGCCCGAGCAAGCGATCGGCGGCCCGCTCGTGGACGCGATGTTGCTGTGGGGCGCACCGCTGCTCGCCCTGTTCGCGATCCTCCTCCTCAGCATCGCCGCGACGTTGCTACCCCGCTGGGCAGGAGCGCCAATAGCCAACGCGGTCATCGCGGGCGTGGGCATGACGACCTACGCCCATCTGATCGCGGTCGTGCCACGCGCATATCTCAACCGCGACGTGTTCCGCGCGCATCGCCAGCGACTGATCGTGGCGCCTTTGCTGGTCGTCGCGGCACTGGCGGCCTCGCCGTTCCTGCTCGCCTCGGGACTCGTATTGGCAGTGTTCTGGGACGTGCATCATTCGGCGATGCAGACGTTCGGGCTCGGCCGCATCTACGACATGAAGGCGGGCAACGACCCGCACGCGCTCCGGCGGATCGATCTGCTGCTCAACGCCGCCCTCTACATCGGTCCGGCGGCCGCCGGCGGATCGATGATCGTCCACTTTCACAGCTTCGCGGGGTTCGATGCGATCGGCTGGCATGTGCTGGCGAGGACACCGAACGCCGTGGCCGGCCTCGCAGGCGCGATCCGGATCGGCGCGATGCTGCTGTGGGGATTGACGGTTGCCACCGCGCTCGTGGCTTATCGGCGGGCCGGGATCGCCGGCTACCGGCTCTCGGCGCACAAGGTGGCGCTCTTGCTGTCGACGGCCACCGTGTCGATCCTGGCGTGGGGCTTCACCCCGCCCTTCATCGCCTTCGCCATCGTCAACCTCTTCCACGCGATGCAGTATTTCGCGATCGTCTGGCTGAAGGAAGGTGGCCGTGTCAGCGCGCTGGCGCCGCGTGCGGGCCGACTGGCGCTGCCGCTGCTCCTCGCCGCATGCGCCGGCTTCGGCTTCCTCTATTGGCTGGCGATCCACGGCGGCGGCATCCGCATCGTCCTCGCGCCCTTCGTCGCCATCTCCCTGCTGCACTTCTGGTACGACGCGTTCATCTGGTCGGTGCGACGCAGGCTCGTCTGATCACCGGCCGCTCCCCGAACCGCACGCGCATCACCTCCGCCGCCGCCAACCGGTCGACGCCGCCGGTCACCTAATCCTCGGGAAAGTCCGCGCCCAGGCTGACGTCGCGAGCCGCTTCGATCGCGGCAAGACGTTCCTTCAGCTTGCTGGTCACGGCGTTGTAGCCGAACCGACCCAGCACCAGGTGACGGGGCGGCGTGTCTTGCTGGACGGCAGCGATGATGGCTTCGCCCGCGCGGACGGGATCGCCGATCTGCGTGCCGCTATAGGCTCTGGTCCCGTCCATCCGCGCCCTGGCGGTGTCGGCGTAATCGGCGATGGCGCTTGGCGTCTGGACGAGCGAGCGGCCGGCCCAATCGGTTCGGAACGGGCCTGGCTCGACGCAGGTGACGCCGATGCCGAGCGGGGCGACCTCGGCGAAGAGAGCGTCGGACCAGCCTTCGACCGCATGCTTCGACGCCGCATAATAGCCCGAGCCGGGAAACCCGACGAGCCCGGCGACAGAGGTGAAGTTGACGATGTTGCCGCTGCGCTGCGCACGCATCACGGGCAGGACGGAACGGGTGAGCGCGAACAGGCCGAACACGTTGGTGGCGAACTGCGCGCGGATTTCGTCCTCCACGCCCTCCTCGGCGGTCGCCTGATAACCGTAGCCTGCGTTGTTGACGAGAACGTCGATCCGCCCGAACCTCGCGTGGGCGGCGGATACGGCCGCGGCGATCTGGGCATCGTCGGTGACGTCCAGGTCGAGCGCGAGCGCGTCGGCATTGCCTTCGACCAGATCGGCAACGCGGTCGCGGCCGCGCGCCGTGACGACAGCGCGCCAGCCGCGATCGAGCACCAGCCGCGTGAGGTCGCGCCCGAAGCCAGTCGAGCAGCCGGTGATGAACCAGACCGGCGAAGTAGGAATAGTCATTCGGGAGCCTTCCGAGATCACGCGAGTGCGCCGAGGGAGAACTTCAACGCGTTGCGTACCGCCGCGGGTCCCGGCGACCAGCTAGACCGGGTTCGCCGATGCACTCCGGCGTGGCGAACGTTTCAGTTCTTCACAAGGCTGAGCGTCGGTGGCTCGGCGGGGAGCGGCGGCACCATGCCGCTGACGGCGTGCGGAACATAGGGCGCCTCAAGCGCAGCGATCTGCGCATCAGTCAGCCTGACGTCCAGCGCAGCGATCGCGTCGGCGAGGTGGCCGGGCTTGGTCGCCCCGACGATCGGGGCGGTGATCGCCGGCTTGGTCAGCATCCAGGCCAGCGCGACCTGCGCGCGCGGGATGCCGCTCTCTTCTGCGATCCCACGCACCGCCTCGACGACCGCACGGTCCTGCTGCTCGGTCGCGGCATACATCCGGCGGGCAAACGCGTCCTGCTGCGAGCGATTGGTCTCGACCTCCCAGTCGCGCGTCAGCTTGCCGCGCGCGAGCGGGCTCCACGGGATCACGCCGACGCCCTGATCGAGGCACTGCGGCAGCATCTCGCGCTCCTCCTCGCGATACAGCAGGCTGTACTGTGGCTGCATCGACACGAAGCGCGTCCAGCCGTGGCGTTCGGCCGCGTTCTGCATCTTGGCGAAACGCCAGGCTTCCATCGAGGACGCGCCGATATATCGCGCTTTCCCGGCTTTCACGATATCGTGTAGCGCCTCCATCGTTTCCTCGACCGGCGTCGCATGGTCGAAGCGATGGATCTGGTAGAGATCGACATAGTCGAGGCCGAGCCGGGACAGGCTGTCGTCGATCGCCTGGAACAGCGCTTTGCGCGACAGGAAGCCGGTGTTGGGCCCGTTCCGCCAGGGAAAGAACGCCTTGGTCGCAATGACGATCTCATCGCGCCTCGCCAGCTCGCCCAGGATACGCCCGGTGATCTCCTCGGAGCTGCCGCCGGAATAGACGTTCGCGGTATCGAAGAAGTTGATCCCCGCGTCGAGCGCCTGCCGGAAGAACGGGCGGCTTGCCGCCTCGTCGAGCGACCAATTCTGCATGCCGCGCGTCGGCTCGCCATAGCTCATGCAACCGAGGCAGATGCGCGACACCTTGAGGCCCGAGCGGCCGAGGTTGACATAATCCATGTCGATGAAGTCCGTGCTGCCGCGTTCTGCGATGTCCTAGCGCGTCGCGCCGGACCAGGCCAGCAGCGTCGCAACGCTCCCCGCATGGGCCATGATCGACACGCGGCATGGCTGTCTGCATAAAAGGCGCAGCGCCATCCGGTCGAGCTGATATCATGCCTGCCAGGCAGTCGCCAATAAAAGCCGAGGATGGCGCATGACGAAGCATCGCATCTATTCGGTCAGCTTCGCGAGCGTCTATCCCCATTATCTCGCCAAAGCGGGAAAGAAGGAACGCACGAAAGCAGAGGTGGATGAAATCATCTGCTGGCTGACGGGGCACAGCCAAGCGACGCTGGATGGCGCGTTGGCGAAGAACACGAACATCGAAGATTTCTTTGCGCAGGCGCCTCGGATGAACCCTTCGCGGTCGCTGATAACAGGAACGGTCTGCGGCGTCCGCGTCGAAGACGTCGAGGAGCCCACGATGCGAGAGATCCGCTACCTGGACAAGCTGATCGACGAACTCGCCAAGGGGAAGCCGATGAACAAAATACTGCGAGAGTGAAGGGAGCGCGGCCGCAGCGGGTCGGCTATCTTTTGCGCCTCAGCAAGGCACCGCGGCGGCGGCCGTCAATCGGATCGCTTGTGCCTTTCGACCGTTCGTGCGGGCGAAGTGGACAGGAGGTTGCATGCTACGATCGATGTTGATGGGCCTCGTCGCCGGCCAGCGGGCGATGACGCCGCTTGCCGCTCTTGCCGGCGCCGCGCGGCGCGGCACGCTGCCGCATGACAATGCCGAGGCGCGGCTGATGGCGCGACCGCTGTTCGCCGCCGGCGGAGTGGTGATGGCCGCCGCCGAGCTGGCGGGCGACAAGATGAAGACCGCGCCCGACCGCACCGTGTTTCTCGGCCTGCTCGCGCGCACCATCACGAGCGGCTTCGCGGGCGCGACACTTGCCCCGCCAAAGCGGCAGATGACGGGCGCGGCACTCGGGGTCGGCGCGGCGATCGCCTCGTCCTATGCCGGGCTTGCCGCGCGCAAGTGGGCGATGCGGCGCTGGGGGCAAACCGCGACCGGCTTCGTCGAGGACGCGGTTGTCTCCTCAGCGGCAAACGTGATCGCCAATGCGAGGCCGGCGCGCACCTGAGGCGCAGCCGATCGACCGCGAGGAGCTCATCGGCGAA
>CAXTTP010000014.1:15101-22963 GCA_964247195.1 uncultured Sphingomonadaceae bacterium | reverse complement strand
GTTCGGCATAGGCCTTGGCGACATGCTCGCCCACGCCGGGGCCGACACCCGTCAGGATGGCGGTGCGCCCGTCGAGGCGGAAGCGATCGAGCACCGCGGTCATGAATGGTCTCCTGCGATCTTCGCGAACAGGGGCCCGAGCGGGCGTTGCGGATCGGCCCCGTCCCAGTCGGCGTGGGCGGCGGCCATCTCGTCGACAAGGCGGCCGAAGGCGATGTGGAGGTCCATCACCTCCACGAAGCCGCCGTCGATCGCCTGCGTGTCGAACAGGGCGCAACGCTCGCCGAGCGGGGTCGTGCTTTCGAGCGCCACGCTGAAGCCCGCGGCGGTGAGCCGGGCGTGCGCGACGTCGTAATCCTCCCGCAGCATGACATGATGATAGCCGGGGCCGCGCCGCTCGAGGACTTCGGTGAACACCGAGGCGTCGCCATCGAGCGGCTCGACCAGCTCGATGAGCAACCCGCCCGAGAAGCCGAAGGCGACACGGATCGCGAGCATCGCGGGCTCGCCGCGGTAGCGATGGCCCTCCGGAAAGGTCATCTCGCCGACAAAGAACGGGCCGGCGCCGAACCGTTCCGTCCAGTGCGCGATGGCAGCGTCCATGTCGCGCACGACATGGCACAGTTCGACGACCGAACCGGGCGGCTGGACGAGGCCGGCCATGGTCAGTGAGCCCCGAAGAAGGCGGCGCTGATCGCCTCGACCGCGATCACGCGGTCACGGCGCATGTCGGTCTGGCGCTCCGATTCCTCGGGGGGCTCGCCGAAGGCGTAGATGTAGCTCGGGCCGCCGCCGCGCAGCCGTTCGAGCGCGGTGTCGACGACATCCTCGGGCGCGAAGATGCCGGGGATGGCGAGATCGCCAAGGGTGCGGCGAAGGCTCGGCGTCTCCATCACCGGCGCGGCGATCCCGATCACGTCGACGCCGCTGCCGCGCAGCTCGGCCCAGAGCGATTCGGCGAGGTTGAGGACGAAGCCCTTGACCCCCGAATAGGCCGCGACCCCCGGCTGGCCACCGAGTCCCGCGCCTGATCCCATCAGCACGATCCCGCCCCGCCCGCGCGTGCGCATCGCATTGCCGAAATGGTGGACGGCATCGACGACGGTGGTGACGTTGCGGGCGATCAGTTCGTGGATGGTAGCAAGCGGGGTGTCGAGGAAGGAATGCCCGCCGGATTCGGCGCCGGCATTGGAGATGTAAAGCCCGACCTCCAGTCCCTCGGCGGCCTGCGCCATCTTCGCCGCCGCATCGGGCGCGTTGAGGTCCAGCGTCAGGGTGCGGACTTCGACGGCGTGCGCGGCGCGCAGTTCCGCGGCGATCGCTTCGAGCGGGCCGGAGCGTCGTGCGATGAGGAGAAGGTTGATCCCGGCCGCGGCGACACGCCGCGCGAAGCAGGCGCCGGTGCCGTCCGAGCCGCCGGCGATCACCGCCCAGAGTCCATAGCGTTCGAGCTCGAGCGTAGCGGCCATCCGACTCTCCCGTTATCGGGATGCACCCTGCCCTGCCCGCCGCGCGCCGCGCCTATCGCATTGCAGGTTTCGGCGGACCGCCACGGCCGCATCGTGGCGAACGAGGAGCAAGCATGGACCAGACATTGCAAGGCCGCGTCGGGATCGTCACCGGGGCCGGACAGGGGATCGGAACCGAGGTTGCGCGCCTGTTCGCCGAGCGCGGGGCGACCGCGATCCTCGCCGACATCAACGCGCGCGCCGTCGAGGATGCGGCGGCGGCGATCCGGTCGGATGGGCTCAGCGCCTATCCCGTCGCGTTCGACCTGACCGACGAGGCGGCCGTGGCCGACGCGGTCGCCCGGATCCGCGCCGAACATGGCCGGATCGACGTGATCCACAACAATGCCGCGCTCCAGACCGAGGCGCAGCGTGCCCGCGACCTCGACGTCGTGGCACTCGACACCGCGGCGTGGGACGCGGCGATGGCGGTCAACGTACGGGGGCCGATGCTGCTCGCCAAATATGCGATCCCGGTCATGCTGGCGGGAGGTGGCGGATCGATCATCCACTCGTCGTCGGGCTTCGGCCTGCTCGGCGAGACGACGCTGACCGCCTACGGCGCGTCCAAGGCGGCGCTGATCAACCTGAGCCGCTTCATCGCGACGCAATATGGCAAGCGCGGCATCCGATCGAACGTGATCGCGATCGGCTTCGTGCTGAGCGACAATGCGCGGGCCACCGTGCCGCAGGCCGCACAGGACATATTGCTCGCGCACCACCTCAATCCTTCGCTCGGCGAGCCGCGCGACATCGCGAACGTCGTCGCCTTCCTCGCCTCCGACGATGCGCGCTTCATCAACGGCGCGCTGATTCCGGTCGACGGCGGCTTCACCGCGCACCAGCCGAGCATGGTCGATTTCGAGCGGCTGTTCGCGGCGGCGGGAAGCAATCAGCTCTGAAGCGGCTCGTCGCGCACCTCGCGCGCGAGCGCGCGTGCGGCGAGGAGGTAATGAACGATGGCGACCAGGAGGACGCACCCGACCGCGATCATCGCATGCTGTAGCCCCTCCGCCGACGCGTGCGTGCAGGCGGCGGGAAGCGGCCGGGGCGCAGACAGGCAGGCGCGGGCATAGTCGCCGGGAAAGGCGCGCGTCGCGAGCCTGTCGCTGAGCCAGCCGAGCGTGACCGATCCGATGCCGAGCCCCGCCACCGTCTGACCGAAGGCGTGGAACGCCGCCGCCGACGCGCGCATGCGCGGGGGCACGAGACGCTGGGTGACCGTCATGATCGTCGGCAGGAAGGCGTAGAGCGAGCCGCTGGCGAGGAACATCAGCCCGACCAGCCAGCGCCAATCGTCCTGCAGGATCGCCACGACGTAGAGCGGCAGCGCGAACGCCAGAAGGATCGCGGGCGCCCAGCCGAACCAGCGCACGTCGCGCCGGCCGAGACGATCGGCGACGAGACCGCCGGTCATCGTGCCGAGCGCGGTGGCGAGACTGACCGTCCCGGCGAAGATCGCGCCGGCCTGCGCGAGATCGAGGCCGTAGCGGCGCACCAGCAGGGGGATCAGGAACAGATTGAGGCCGAAACCCACCAGCCCGACGAAACCGCTCGCCACCGTCAGATGGATGAATGCGGGGGAGCGACCGAGATGGCGCAGCGTCTCGCCGAAGCCGGGCGCGGACGCGGCATCGCCCGCGGCGTGGCGTACGGGTTCGCGGATCGTGAGCAGCAGGAGCAGAGCGAGGGCCAGGCCCGGCAGGCCGACCGCGACGAAGGCGGCGCGCCAGCCATGTTCCTTGGCGATCGCCCCGCCGACGAGGGCCGCCACCGCGGAACCGATCGGCGCGCCGAGCGCGATGGCGGAGAAGGCGGCCGCCCGCCGCTCGGGCGGGAAGCGGTCGGAGAGCATCGATACAAGCGATGGGGTCAGCCCCGCCTCGCCGACCGCGACGCCGATGCGCGCAGCGAGGAGCTGTACGAAATTCGTGGCCAGCCCCGAGGCCATCGTCGCCAGCGACCAGAGCGCGGTGACGGCGACGATGATCCGCACGCGGCTAATACGCTCCGCCAGCCGCGCCAGCGGAATGCCGAGGGCGGCGAAGAAGATCGCGAAGCTGAACCCGCCGAGCAGGCCGAGTTGCAGATCGCTGAGCGCCAGGTCGCGGCGGATCGACTCGCCGAGCACGGACACGATCGTCCGGTCGACGAAGTTGAACATGTAGACGAGGCCGAGGAGCAGGATGAACCACCAGCCGCGCGCGGCGGGGGCGGTCGGCTCAGCCACGGCTCACGCGGGTTCCTCGACGGGCGTGAGATTGCGCATGAACGCCCGGAAATCCTCGCCCAATTCGGGGAGCGCTAGCCCCAGCCGCTCGGCGAGGTAGAGCGTCATCAGATTGTTGTCGAGCGAGGCGTTGGTCGCCGGGATGTTGCCGATCGCGACCTGCCGGTCGAACGCCCCTGCCGCCACGAGTGCCATGCGCAGCGCGACGACGATGTCGTAATAATCCATCTCGGTAAGCGTCCGGCCCGACGCGGCCTCGTAGATCGCGATGCTCTCGGCGCGCGTCGGCAGCCCTTCCAGTCGCGTGATGCCGAAGCGGCGGCTGAACAGGTCGTCGAAGTAGAGCCACCAGGCAAGGTCGAGCTCGGGCGGCCCGAGCGCCGCGAGTTCCCAATCGATCAGGGCAGCGACGCTGCCGTCGGGTTGCCACATCACGTTCGACGGCGTCGGATCGCCCCACAGGACGCAGGCCTGCGTATCGGCCGGCCGATTGTCGAGGACCCAGCGCATTGCCGCGTCGGTGATCGGCATGGTCCGGCCCTTACCGGTCGACCGGTGCCATTCGACAAGGTAGCCGAGATACTGTTCCAGCCCCGGCTTGCCGCGATCGGGGCGGTCGAGGAAAGCGAAGCCGTCGCGCCAATCGATCGCGTGGAGCTTCGCCAGCGCCTCGAAGGCATTGGTGAAGGCAGTCCGGCGCTCGGCCGGACTTGCCTCGGCGAGCCAGCCCGAGACATTGTAGTTCGGGCGCTGCGTCGCGGCACGCCCGTCCACCCGGCCCATGACGAGAAACGGGGCGCCAAGGATCGAGCTGTCCTCTTCCATGCCGATCCATGCCGGCACGGGCAGGTCGCCCCGCGCATCGAGCGCCGCCATCATGTTAGCCTGCAACCGCAGGTCGCTGTCGAACACGACCTCGTTCTCGGCGGACTGGCGGCGGACGACAAGCGTGCGGCGCTGCGCGCCTTCAGCGTCGCGGAACGCGACGTCGACGAAGAATATCTCGGCCGAAAAGCCTGAGCCGAGCTGCACGCTCATCGGTGCAACGGTGATGTCGCGCCATTCGGGCTGGGCTTTCGCCAGCCACAGCGCGAGAGTGTCGTGGATGGCGGGTGCTTCGGTCACGGCAGCGCGCCGTCGCGATCGATCCCCATGATCGCACGCCCCGATTCCCGCGACAGCTCGGCCATCGGCAGCTCGACGTCGAGCGCCCCTGCAAGATCGAGCGCCGCGGTCAGGTCCTTGGTCAGCAGGCCCAGCGTGGCGGCGCGCAACTGGCCTTCGGCGGCGTCGGTGGTGGGATCGGGGCGCGTCATCCAGGTGGTCGGGCCGCCGACATTGGTCGCGCTCTTGTCGATCGCGGCGGCCAGCTTGCGGACGTCCACGCCCGCCGCCGCCGCCAGCTTGGCGCCCTCATAGCCCGCGCGCCAGGTCGTGTAGACGATTACGTTGCGCGCGATCTTCGCCGCCATCCCGGCGCCCGGCGGGCCCATATGCTCTACCGAGAGCGCGAACGCATCGAGGGTCGGCTTGACCTCGGCCAGCACCGCCTCGTCGGCGCCGACGAGGCAGACGAGACCGTTGCGCGCAGCCGCCGGACCACCGGTGACGCCACTGTCGACGAAGCCCACTCCCCTCGCCTCGACGGAAGCGCGGATCTCCTTGAGCTCGGGAAGCGAGATCGTGCTAAGCAGGACGACGTTCAGGCCGGGCCGGGCCTGACTGAGCACGCCGTCTGGGCCGTCCAGCACATCGCGCGTCTGCTGCGCGTTGATCACCGCGATCAGCACCACGTCGCAGATCTTTGCAAGCGCGGCGGGCGAGGCCACGACCGGGGGCACGCCCTCCAGCGTGTCCGATGCATCGGCACGCACGTCGTAGACCGCCTCGAGCACGCCGGCGCGGGCGAGGCATATCGCGACGCCGCCGCCGATCTGGCCAAGGCCGATCACACCCGCCTTCTTCATCGCCTCATCCTTCAACCGCCCGCTCGCCGTTCAAAGCGAAACGGCGTGCGTCACCACCTACCCGAATGGAGGCGCTATTGCTCGCTGATCATGCCGCCGCCCGCGCTCATCTGCATCACGTCGCGATAGGGTGCGGTGTGGCAGGTGATGCCGCCGTCCGCCGCCACCGTCGCGCCGGTGACGAAGCGCGCCGCGTCGGAAGCCAGGAAGGCGACCACCTCGGCGATGTCGCGGGGCCGGCCGACCTCGACGGTCAGATGATGCTCGGTGAACAGGCTCACCATCTCGGGCGTCGTCGCCTTTTCGATGGCGGGCGTCATCACCATGCCGACGATGATGCTGTTCGCGCGGATGCCCTGCTTGCCATATTGGGTGGCGACGTTGAGCGCGAGGTTCATCAGCCCCGCCTTGCTGGCGCCATAGGCGGGGAGGCCGAGATCGCCCTGCACGCCGCGACCCGAACTGACCATCACCACCGATCCGCCGCCGCCCGAGATCATCACCGGAAGGGCATGCTTGGTGAACAATGCCGGGCCGATCAGGTTCACGGCCAGGGTCCGCTGCCAGATCGCCGCCTGCATGTCGGCGACGTTGGCGTCGCCGGCGAGGATGTCGGGAGCGGTGATCGCGGCATTGTTGACGAGGATGTCGAGCCGGCCGAACGCTTCCTGCGCTGCCTTGACGGCGCCGATCGCGGTGGCCTCGTCGGCGGCGTCGCCCCAAGCCGCCACCGCCTTGCCTCCGGCCGCGCCGATCGCAGCTACCACCGGATCGGCGCTCGCCTGACGGCTCGTCGCGACGACGACGCTCGCACCGCGCTCGGCCAGCACGTGCGCGCATTGCTCGCCGATGCCAGAACCGGCGCCCGTGACGATCGCCACCTTGCCCGAAAGATCACCCATGCTGTCTGCTCCCGTCAGGCGCCGGCGGCCGCCATCGCGGCGGCCAGGTCGGCATAATGTGGCTGGTGCGCGAGGCTGCCGCCGTTGATCGCAATGCATTCGCCGGTGATGTAGCCGGCCTCGTCGGAGGCGAGATAGGCGACCAGCGCGGCGATATCGTCGGGCGTGCCGAAGCGCGGCGTCAGGACGTGGCGCTGGATGATCTCCTTGAGACCCGGCGCGGTTTCTTCCAGCGCCTTGGTCAGCACCACGCCGGGCGCGATCGCGTTGCAGCGGATGTTCTGGCGGCCATGCTGGGTGGCGACATATTTGGTCATCGCGATGATCGCCGCCTTCGACGAACCATAGGCGATGCGCGCGAGATCGCCCATCACGCCGGAGCCGGAGGCGGTGTTGATGATCGACCCGCCGCCGCCCGCGATCATGTGCGGGATCGCGTATTTGCAGCCGAGCAGGTAGCCGCCGACGTTGACCGACATCGTGGCGTTCCAGATGTCGTACGGAATGTCGACTGCGGTGGTATCGAGCCCCTGGCGCTCGGGATCGGTGAGCGCGGCGTTGTTGTGGAGGATATCGAGCCGGCCGAAATGCGCGACGGTTTGGGCGACCAGCGCCTCGACCGAGGCGGGATCGGCGGCATCGAACTGGATCGCGATCGCGGCATCGCCAAGCGGCTCGGCAGCGGATCGGGCGCTATCCTCGAACAGATCGGCGACCGCCACGCGGGCGCCTTCGGCGACCAGCCGGCGCGCGACCGCGGCCCCGATGCCGCCGCCACCGCCCGTCACGATCGCCACCCTGTCGGTCAGCCGCGCCTGCATCCCGTCCTCCGCTTATCGGGCGGACGAAAGCGGCGGGGGTCCGCCTGCGTCGCCTTCCTTTGGGCAGGGGGCGCTTTCATGCCGGCTTGCGATGCGGATCCGGCAAAAAATGGGGGCGGAGACCAGACATGACCGAACAGCTCGACGTGGTGATCGTGGGCGCTGGCCATAACGGCATGGCCGCCGCCGCCTATCTGAGCCGCGCCGGCAAGCGCGTCGCGGTCGTCGAACGGATGGGCAAGGTCGGCGGCATGACCAGCTCGGGCTATATGATCCCCGAAGCGCCCGAGCATCTCGTCACCCCGTGCGCGGTGGAACTGCTGTTCGTGCGCGGCACCGGGCTGATCGAGGATCTGGAGCTGGTCAAGCACGGCCTGCGCACGATCGATCCGGATCCTAGCTATGCCTATCTGCACCCCGACGGCAGCTCGATC
>CAXTTP010000014.1:0-15091 GCA_964247195.1 uncultured Sphingomonadaceae bacterium | reverse complement strand
ATGCCCGGCGTACCGCCGAGGACATGGCCCGGCTCAACCGCAACGACGGCAAGGCCTATCTCAAGTTCATGGACCTGATGAACGCGCTGATGGACATCGGCTTCCCGCTGATGAAGGCCGAGCCCGGCCGGCCGGACGTCGGCAGCCTCGCCAAGATGGTCGGCGCGGCGGTGCGCAACGTGAAGCTGCGTGAGGAGCTGACGATCCTCACCAGCGGAACGTCGGACCAGATCGCGTGCGAATGGTTCGAGCATCCGGCATCGATCGCGCTGCTCACCGGGATCGCGGCGGGCGCCGGACCGATCGACGACGACGGCAATGCGGCGGCGTACATGATCCTGTCGGTGCTCCACCGGCTGGGAACCGGCAAGCCGGTCGGCAGCCTGCAGAGCTTCGCGAACGCGATCAAGGCGAGCGCCGAGGCGTCCGGTGCGACGATCCATCTGAACGCGCCGGTGGCCGAAATCCTGATCGAGGACGGGGCGGCGAAGGGCGTTCGCCTCGACGACGGGCGGATCATGCGCGCGGCGGTGGTGATCGCGACGTGCGATCCGCGCACGATGATGCATCTGACCACGCCGGGCGCGGTCGAGCGGCGGCTGATGCAGCGCATCGAGCATGCACCGGCGAACCGCTGGGGGGGCGCGCCTCTGCTTGCCAACATCGCCATGTCGAAGCCGCTGACGCTGAAGCGCCACCAGGATCTGCGCCACGACGGCGCCGATCTCAACAAGGCGGTCGGGTTGATCGGAACGCCGGAGGAAGTGCGCGAGAGCTTCGCCACGGCGCGACGGGGCGATATCCCGGTGCGCCACGCGGTGTCAGTCACGCCGATGTCGAACATCGATCCAAGCCAGGCGCCGGCCGGCGGATCGGTCGCCTACGTCTATCTGCCGGCGATCACCGTCGATGCGCGCGAGGGCTGGTCGCCCGAGCTGAAGGACCGGACGATGCGCGACGTGACCGCGCACATGAGCGAATTCTACGACGGCTTCGAGAGCGAGGTCGGCCGCTGGGTCGAGACCCCGCGCGAGCGCGAGGTGCGGCTGGCGGCGACCAACGGCTGCGTCACGCACATCGACTTCGGATCGCTGCGCACCGGCACTAAGCGCCCGGCGCAGGGCTTCGGCAATCCCAAGCCGGCGATCCCCGGCCTGTTCATCGGCGGCGCGGGCGCGCATCCGGGCGGCGGCATATCGGGCATTCCCGGCAAGATCGCCGCGACCCGCGCCCAACGTTACCTGAAGAAGGTGAAGCGCTAGCGCAGCGGGGGCAGGAAGACGTTCTGCGCCGACCGGCCGATGCGGGTCGGGCCGTAGACCTGCATCCGCCGCCCTTCGATCGCCGCGAAGAGGCGGAGCAGTGCTTCGTCGCGTTCGGGACCGGCGGCTAGCACGTCGGCTTCCAGCGCGGTTTCGGCTTCGCTCCAGTCCTTGAACTCGCGGCCGAGCAGCGCCGCAACGTCGGCGATGTCCTGCTCGCGCGCCGCGGCGCCGAGTGCGTCGGCGCGACCTAGCCACTCGAGCAGCTGCTGCGCCATATCCTTGCGCGCGGCGTCGATGCCGGAGACCGGCATTATCTGCGCGACCGCATCGGCCATCCCGCGCATCAGCATCGCGTTGTCGGACGTCGGTTCGGGCAGCGGCGCCACGGGCGTCAGGTCGATCCCCGTCAACGTCGCCATCGCGAGCAGCATCACCTGCCGCAGCGCGAGATCGAATTCGAGATAGACGGCGTGCGGGTCGCCCGGCTGCGGGCGGCCGACGGTGCCGGCGAACTGCATCGTACCGAGGACCGCAAACTGGAGCGTGTGGAATTCCACGACGCGGTCGTCGACCGGCTCGCCGGTGAACGCCTCGTAATTGGCGACGAGCGCGGCCATGCCGTCGCCGAGCGGCTCGTAGCTGTCGCGCATCCGCATCGTCGCGATGTCGACCAGCGGATCGCCAATCATCGAGAATTCGAAGTCGTAGAGCCCGGTCATCCCCCCGGCCTCGACCAGGAACTGGCCCGAATCGAACTGGATGAAGGCTGGGCGGGTGCGATGCAGCGGCACGTTGCGCCGGATCCAGCCGATGACGAACTCGAGCATCGGTTCGGGCTTGCTCTTGGTCCGGCGATAGAAAGGAAGATAGGCGTTGAGGCCGGCGAGCGCGATCGCCTCGGCGCCATCGGGCATTTCGATCCCCTCGGCGACGAAGGGGTCGAGCGGGAGGCGGTGCATGGCTGCGACCGCGGCCATGAACTCACGTCCGACCGACGTCTTCTGCTCTGCCGACAGGGCGGAGAGATCGCGCGTGCCAGGGATGGCGTCCATCAGGATCGCGGGCGGATCGACGCAATAGCCGTAAATGCGCGGCACGGGCACGCCGCCTGCGCCGAGCAGGCGGATGACGTCGGCCTCGCGCTTCAGGTCGGGGAAGATCGAGACGCCGCCCTCGCGATCGCCGCGCAGGTGGAGAAGCAGGACTTCGCCGTCGCGCTCGACATCGACGAACCACGCCGGCCGCCAGCGCACCTGCCGCTCCATCCGCACGATGCGGCCGCCCGTCGTCGCCTCGACGAATGCGCGGAGGCGGCGTTCGCCGGCCTCGGCATAATCCGGTGCGCTCGTCTCTTGATCGGCCATGAGCAGTCCTCCCGCCCCCGGCACAGCGGAGCCGGCGGCACGCGCCACCCGTCCGATGGCAGGCGGCGGCGTCAGCCGAAGGCGTCGGCGGTCGCCTTGGTATCCATATATTCGCGACCTTCGACGATCAGGCCGTCGCGGATGACGACGAGATTATGGTATTGATTGCGGTAGACGCGGTCGGGGAAGACCATCTCGCTCTCGGCCTCGTAGGCGACGCGGTCGCCTTCCGCGGTCATGCCGGTGATCGTGACCGATCGTTTGTCCGCGGCGATCAGGCCGCCCGCAACGGCGGCGGTGAAGCTCGCGCGGTCCATGTCGCCACCGCCCAAGATCCACCATTTGACGTCCGGGTGCTGGAGCGCCTCGATCGTGCCGATGTCGCCATCGATCACCGCCTGCATGTAGCGGCGGACCAGCGCCTTGTTTTCCTCGGTGCCCATCGCGCGTCTCCTTCAACCATAGAACAGGTCGGCGATGCCGGCCGCGTAGAAGGCCAGCCGATCGGCAGCGAGGCCGTAATGCGGCACGACCGGGGTGCAGGCGTCGGCATGGCGGGTGCGCTCGACGAAGCGGGCGCGAACCTCGTCCTTCGATCCGACCAGCGCGATCATCTCGACCATCTCGTCCGGACAGGCGGCGACCATCCCCTCCAGATCGCCGGCAGCAAACCGCGCCTGCAACGCGCGGACCGGTTCGCCGAGGCCGATCGCGTCGAAATAGCGCAGATACTGGGGCGACTGGCTGTACCAGGCGATCGTCGGGCGGGCGTCGGCGATCGCCTCCGCGCGGTCGTCGTTGACGACGACGAACATCTGGAGGTTGAGCGTGACCGCCGACCGGTCTCGCCCGGCCTTGGCGAGGCCGCGGGCGAGCGCCGGAACCGCCTCACCGTTGATCCATTGCTCGCACCAGAGCGGATGGCCGAGCAGGCCGTCGCACATCTCGCCGGCCATCTCGGATGCCGCCTGGAACACGGCAGGCAGGAAGATCGGGATTTCGCCGCGCTGCGGTGGGTAGAGCGTGCGGAAATGGCTGAGGTCGAGATTGTGGTACGCACCCTCGAGCCTGCCGAGTTCGCCGGTGTGCCCCTTCGCGACGATCGCGCGGACCATGCCGATCACCTCGCGCATGTGCGTGAGCGGCTTGCCATAGGGCATGCCGAACGCGCCCTCGGTCAGGCTCTGCGCGCTCGAGCCGAGGCCGAGCACGGCGCGGCCCCCGCTGAGAAGATCGAGGTCGAGGATGTTGCAGGCGGTTTCCAGCGGGCTGCGGACGAAGGCAAGCGCGATGCCGGTGCCGAGCTTCAGCCGATCGGACACCGCCGCCGCCGCCGAGAGCGGCCCGAACGGCGCGCCGAAGGTCTGCGATGCCCAGACGCCGTCGAGGCCCGCCGATTCATAGCCTTCGACCGCGGCGACGAGGGCCGCGCGCGGCGCGGGCGGCAGCTGCGCCCAGACGTGGCGTTCGGCGGCGGTCTTCGCCATGCGACATCTTCTCCGGCGAGCCGGTCAGCGATCGCCCGGCAGCAATCCAGCTAGAATGAACTCGGCGAGGGCCGCAACCTGTCGATCGATAAGGCCGGGCGCGACCTCGTCGCCCGCGCCCAGCCGGTCGAGCAGCGGCCCCGCCGCGAAATAGAAGCCCACCCCCTGCACCAGCACCGCCATGAATGCGCTGGCCGAGATGTCGCCGATGCGCCGCTTTGCCGCGACCCGCGTCATGAGCGTGTCGAGCCGCTGCTTGAACGGCAGGATATAGCCGTCGACCAGATAGGCATTACGCCACGTCGCGCGCCGCCCCTCGGCATGCGCGAGGCCGACGAAGCCGGGATTGCGCGCCGCCCAGCCGCAGAAGCTGTGAACCAGCAGGCGCAGCTTCGCCTCGTCGTCGCGACCGGGAGCGTCGAACGCGGCGAAGACCGGCGGACCGATCCCGGCGACCTTCGCATCGACCGCGCGGCGCCAGAGATCGGCCTTCGATCCGAAGCGAACGTTGAGCAGGTTGTGGCTGACGCCCAGCGTCTTGGCGAGCTCGCGCACCGTCGTTCCCTCGTAGCCGCGCTCGGCAAACGCATCGAAGGCGAGATCCAGTATATCCCGCTCGCCGACTGCGTGGCTGGTATCGCCGGCGGGACGGCCGCGGCGGCGGGCAGCGGCGGTGGCGGTCACCGGCTCGGAACTCGACGGGTTCGATGCCATGTCGACGGACTTGACGGATAAATTGTCGTGTGTCAATTTAATCCCAGAACAGACGTCCGGTGAGGTTTCATGGCGAGTCGCGTCGCGTCCATATGGTGGACGCTTGCCCGAAGCGAGGAAGTGACGCCGAAGAAGCCCTTGTCGCTCGACATTGGCGGCCAGCCGGTCGTGATGTGGCGCGATACCGCGGGGATCGCCCGCGCGCTCGAGGATCGCTGCCCGCACCGCCGCGCGCCGCTGTCGCGGGGATGCATCCGCGACAATGGCTGGATCCAGTGCGGCTATCATGGCTGGAGCTATGATGGCGAGACCGGCCGCCTCAAGGAAATCCCGAACATGAAGGGGAACCAGAAATTCCCCCCGCTCTACAAGGCGCAGCGCTTCGCGGTGGCCGAAAGCGGCGGTTTCGTGCGGGTCTCGCTCGATCCCGACGCCGCGGCGCCCGCCTCCGACAGCCACGTCATGCCGCTGTCCGGCACGTCGCACGTCGCCCTTGAGCAGACGGCCTATGTCGCGGCGCTGTACGATGATCCGGGGCTGCTGATCGACATCAAGGGTGTGCGGTTCACGCCCTATCTGATGTCGGAGTTGCGCGAAGAGGGTGGCAAGCTGGTGATGGAGCGCAACTGCCAGTGGGCGGGGCTGCACTGGCCCGCGCCGTTCAGCAGCGACTTTCCGATCACCGTGGAGACGCGGTCCGATCCCGACACGGGCGAGACCGCGCTCAAGCTGCGGGATACCGATTTCAACACGTTGCTCAGCGCGGTCCTCGCCCCGGTGCCGGCCGCGCGCGGGATCACGGCGGTGCGCTGGCGCGCCGAGATCCCGCCCACGGCAAAGGGGCTTCATGCCCGGCTGATCGGGTGGGGAACGCCGTTCGCGGTGCGCGAGGCGATCGATGCCGCCGCGTTGCGCGTGCTGCGCCCGTCCACCTCGCTGCACGGCGAGGACCTGCGCGCGAAGATGATCGCGGGCGCGCCCGCAGAAGCTCCCCCGATTCCCGCTTCCGCCACAATCGCGGCCTGATCCCCGAAAGGACAAGAGATGCTCGACATTGCCGATCGCCCCGAGGCGGACAGCGCCGCCCCCTCCCCCGCCGCCGATCCCGCGCGCCAGCCCGGCTCCGCGATGAACGCGGTGAACAACTGGGTGCCGCATGACATCGTCATGCGCGACGCCTGGTTCCCGATCGCGCATGCTCCGCATGTCGGCCGGACGGCGCTGCGCCGGGCGATCTACTCGCACCCCTATTTCGTGTGGCGTGAGAACGGCGTGGTGGTCGCGTCCGAATTCCACCCGAACGAGGCGCGGACCCGCGAAAAGAGCCCCTATACCGACGCCGCCGGCCGCTATCCGGTGATGGAGCATTATGGCGTGATCTGGGGCTGGTTCGGCAACCCGGCCGCCGCCGATCCGGCACACCTGCCGAGCCTGCCCTTCCTGCCGCCCAACGGCGGGCTGCCGGGCTATATGACCGCGACCGTACGGTTCGATTGCTCGGCGCCGATCAGCCTCGAAAATCTCATCGACCTCACCCATGCCGACTTCCTCCACGCCGATGTGGTCGGCGACGAGAAGTCGGAAAGCGAGACGATCGAGACCTTCTGGGACAGCGAGACGATCACGATGGTGCGCACCTGCACCGGCAAGTCGGTCGCCCCGGTGATGAAGTTCTTCAGCGGCATCCGCCAGCCGACGCAGGACGTGCGGCAGGTGATCCGCATCTACCTGCGCAGCCATGCCGCGATCGCTTATGGCCGCTTCACGCCCGGCGACGACGTGCCGCTGTTCCATCCCTGCACCCCCGAGACGCGCGACCGCACCCGGATGGAAATGGTGATGAACACGTCGAATGCGGGGTTCATGTTCCGCCACATCATGCCGCTGGCGGGCTACAAGGTGTCGCGGCAGGACAGCTCGATGACGTCACCGCAGAGCCCGCGCTACATGCGGCCGACCGCGCGGCGCGACCTCCATTCGAAGTTCGACGTCGCGGGGCAGCGCTACCGCCTGCTGATGCAGGACATCGCCAACCGCCAGGCGGACGGCGATTTCGCATATCGCGACAATGTGAGCGCCGATTGTTCGGAGATCATCGGCCTGCGACGGGAATTGTTCCAGTTCTGAGGCGTCGCGGTTCCCCCCTTCCTCCCATGATCGGTCGGCGGCCGTGGGATGACGGCCGGGGATCCGAGGCGATGAACGACCGGCAACGATAGACGACCAAAGGACATCAGCATGCCGAAGACCAACGCCGTCGGCGGCGAGCGGCGTTACTGGGGCACCATGCCGGTGCTGCCGTCCGCCATGCTGGCTGGCACCGTGCAGCAGATGGAGGCGATGGGGTTCGAAGGGGTCTTCGTCCTTCAGATCTACGGCCCGCCATTCGTGCCGCTCGCCGCCGCCGCTACCGTCAGCCAGACGCTCAAGCTCGGCACGGGCATCGCGATCGCGGGGACGCGCAGCCCGGTCGAAACCGCCTACGCCGCGATGGACCTCGACCGGATCAGCGGCGGCCGGCATATCCTCGGCCTCGGATCGTCGATCCCGTCGTGCACGGAAGGCATGTACGGGATGCCGCCGGCCAAGCCGCTCGGGCATCTGCGCGAGACTGTCGACGTGATCCGCTATGTCGTCGCGAACGGGCACAAGGGGCTCGATCCGTATGACGGCACCTATTTCAAGGCGGACTTCGCCGAGATGATGGTGACCGCGCCGCCGGTGCGCGAACGTATCCCGATCTGGATCGCGGCGCTGCAGGAGAAGATGACCGATCTCGCGATCGAGATCGGCGACGGGCTGATGGTGCACGCGCTGTGGTCGGCCGGGTTCACCGCGAAAGTGCAGAAGCCGGTGATCGAAGCCGCGCTCGCCAGGCATGGCCGCCGGCGCGAGGACATCGAGATCAATGCGTGGCCGTGGATCGCGGTCAATCCCGACAAGGCCCAGGCGATCGAGGATGCGCGTGCGACTGTCGCCGCTTATTCGGGCTACACGCAATATGAGCCGTTCTTCGAGAAGCAGGGCTTCGGCGACCAGGCAAGGGCGTGCCAGCTCGGCCTGGGCGAGCATGGCGACGTGTCGTCGGTGGTCCATAACGTGCCGGACGAGATGGTGCTGGCGTTCTGCGCCTGCGGGCCGGTCGACGAGGTGCTCGACCAGATCGAGCCATATTGGGAAGTGGTCGATTCGCTCGCGCCGATGACGCCGTACCGCAAGCTCCCGATGGACAAGCTGGAGTATTACTATCGGGGCCTGTTCGAACTGGTCGCCGCCGCGAAGGCTCAGCGGTAGACTAGGCTGACGGAGCGCAAGGTCAGGGCGGCAACGTCGTCCTGGTTGCGCATCACATAGTCGAGGGTGGCGACGCCGCTTGCGGGGATATTGGCAGAGTCAGCGAGCATGACCAGCTTCGACGACAGGCGCAGCGCGTCGCCCGGGCGGACAGCGCGGCGGAAGCGAACGTCTTCCAGCGCCAGACCGCAATGAAAGGCGATGTCGCCGTTGATCGCATGATCGAGGCGGCGCCAGAGCGCGATCGTATGGACCCCGCTGGCGATCAGGCCGCCAAACGCCGAGCCGCATGCGGCGGCGGGGTCGGTGTGGAAATATTGCGGATCATATTGCTCAGCGAAGGCGATGACCTCGGCCTCGTCCAGGGTGATGGCAGCCGAGATGCGTTCCTCGCCGATCGTCAGGTCGCCGAAGTGGCGCATGCGGATCTCCTTCGGGCGGCCTATCCGGCGAGAGGCAGGGTGCCGCGCCTGCGCGCCTAACCCGGCATCATCCAACGAGAGGATGGCCCGAAATCGTGAGCGCCGAAACCCCCGATCTGGTTACACGCTACGGCCGCTGGGCGCTGGTCGCCGGCGGATCGGACGGCCTCGGCGCGGCGTTCGCCGAGGAACTTGCCGGTCGCGGGATGCACTGCCTGCTGGTGGCCCGGCGCGAGCAGCCGCTCGCGGAGGTCGCCGCGGGATTGCGCGAGCGGCACGGCGTCGAGGTCCGCACGCTGTCGCTCGATCTCGGCCTGGCGGAGGCGGCGGCGCGGCTCGAAACGGCGACGGCGGACCTCGATCTGGGCATCGTGGTGTTCAATGCGGGAGCGGAGGCATCCGGCGAGAAATTCGTCGACGTCCCCTTCGGCCATTGGCGGGACATCCTCCAGCGCAACGTCATGGTTCTGAGCGAGGCGCTGCACCGGTTCGGGGCCCGGTTCTACGCGCAGCGCCGCGGCGGGATCGTGATCGTGGGATCCGAGGCGGCGTTCGGCGGCGGCGCGCGCGGCGCGCTCTATACCGCGAGCAAGGGCTTCGCGCTCAATCTGGGCGAGTCGCTCTGGGCCGAACTCGCGCCGCAGGGCGTGGATGTGCTGACACTGCTGTTCAAGATCGCCGACACGCCGACGCTGCGCGGCGTGCTCGCGCGCAAGGGCATTCCGATCGCGGTGACGGGGGCGACCGCGCCCGAACTACTGGCGAAGGCGACGATCGAGGCGCTGCCGCACGGCCCGGTGCTCAATTTCGACGAGGCAGGGCCCGACGACAGCCTGACCTCGAGCGCGATGCGGCGCACACGGACGCAGGGAGTGAGCGCCTCGCTCGAAGCGTTCTACGCGCCGGTGGAGGGATGAACATGGGCAGGCTGCAGGACAAGGTCGCGATCGTCACCGGCGCCGGCAGCGGGATCGGCCGGGCGACCGCCACGATGTTCGCCAGCGAGGGGGCGAGCGTCGTCGCCGCCGACATCAAGGGGGAGACCGCCGAGGCGATCGCGCACGAGATCGAGGCGGCCGGCGGGCGCGCGATCGCGGTGACGGCCGATGTCGGCGAGGAGGAGCAGCTCGTCCGCATGGTAGACGCCGCGAACGCCGCGTTCGGGCGGGTCGACGTGCTCCACAACAACGCGCTGCTGGTCAACTGGGACTATGCGATGCGCGACGGCGATTTCCTGACGCTGGATCCGGAAATCTTTTACGCCAACATGCGCGTCAACGTGATGGGCGGCCTGATCGCGAGCAGGCTCGTCATCCCGCAGATGATCGAACGGGGCAACGGATCGATCATCTTCACCTCGTCGGGAAGCTCGCTCGGCGGCGACGTGACCGCGTACAGCTATGGCGGATCGAAAGCGGCGCTCAACTGGTACGTCCAGGCGATCGCGGCGACCTACGGCAAGCAGGGGGTTCGCAGCAACGCGATCCTCCCCGGCCCGATCGAGACACCGTCGAAGAAAGCGTGGACCACGCCCGAGATGGACGCGGGCTTCCGCGAAGTGCTGAATTCACCGCGCAGTGGCGAGCCCGAGGATATCGCGGCGATGGCGCTGTTCCTCGCGTCCGACGAGTCGCGGTTCGTGAACGGCGGGCTGTTCCGCGTCGACGGCGGCATGAGCTGCACGGTGCCGTTCATCAGCGTCACCCGCGCCGTGCTGGCGGCGCAGAGCAAGGGCTGACCGCCGCAACCGAGGGGAAACAAGATGGGCAAGGCACAGGAAGATCTGATCGTCCGCTTCTGCGATCTGTGGGGCGACGGCAGCGCGGAGAAGAAGCCCGACGTCGAGGCGATCTTGGCGATGATGTCCGAAGATGCAGAATGGCAATTGTGGGTGCCGGGCGGCCCGACCTACAAGGGCAAGGCGGTGCTGCGCGACGAGATCTACCGCCAGATCCGCATCGCCAGCCACAACAAGTGCAACATCGTCAACATGCTGTCGAACGACCGCATGGTGATGACCGAACGCGCCGACTATGCGATCATCCTCGGCCGCGAATGCCCGCATTCGATGGTCGCGGTATACGAGCTCGACGATGACGGGCTGATCTGCCGCTGGCGCGAATATCTCGACATGGCGGACCTCACGCGCAAGATGGGCGTGAACGAGGAGTTCGCCGGCAGCGGCGGCTGAGACGGCAGCCTTTCCGCGTCTGCTGCGGCCACCTTCCCAAAGAGGGGTGAGGTGAGGCCGAGGCCACCCGAATGCCTGACGATCGCGATCATTCATACGCGATCATTATGAATGACGCCGGGGCAGGCCGCCGCGAAAGACGGGGCCCGGACAACAGGGGGGGCAGGCTCATGCCATTCGGACAGACGGTGCGATCGGTCACGTTGCTGCTGGCCTGCGGGGTGTCGACCTCCGCGCTGGCGCAGGCCGTTCCCGACCAGCCGCCAGCCCCCGCCGGTCCCGAGGCGACCGCCGGAGCGATCGAGAGCCCAAGCGACATCGTCGTCACCGCCCGGCGCGTCGCGGAGAGCATCCAGTCGACTCCGGTCTCGGTGACCGCGTTCAGCGCCGAGACGCTGCGCACCGCGTCGATCCGCGACACGCAGGACCTGCTCGTCAAGACGCCGGGCGTGTTCCTCGCCGGGTCGGGCGGCCGGGAGAACAGCAATTTCTCGATCCGTGGGCAGTCGAAGGCGCTCGCCGGTAACAGCGCGCCGGGGGTGATCTCCTACTTCGCCGAAGTGCCGGCGCCGACGGTCGGATCGAGCATCCCGACCTACGATCTGTCCTCGGTGCAGGTGCTGAAGGGTCCGCAAGGGACGTTGTTCGGACGCAACACGACGGGCGGCGCGATCCTCTATTATCCGACCGCGCCGACATACACGTTCGGCGGTTATGCGCAGGCCACCTACGGCCGCTTCGACACGCGGATCGCGGAGGGTGCGCTCAATCTGCCGATCGTCGACGGCAAGGTCGCGCTGCGCGTCGCCGGCCAGTATCAGAAGCGTGACGGCTACACCAAGAACATCGGGATCGGCGGCGATGCCGACGATCTCAACTCGCGCGCGGTACGCGCCTCGCTGCTGGTCGAACCGTTCGATGGGCTGCGCAACACGACGATCTTCGATTTCTACCACAATAGCTCGGTCGGCGGCGGTTCGGTGCTGGTGGACGTGTTCAACGGCCCCAACGCGCTGTCGGCGACGGGAACGCTGGCCGCAGCGCAGCAGCAGCTCCTCCTGCAGCGCGCCCGCGGACCGCGCGTCATCAATTCGGACGTCGACGCGTTCGAGCGGGTGCGCCGCCTGGGCGTCACCAACCGCACGGAAGCGGATCTGGCGGAAGGCGTCCAGCTGGTGAACATCTTCGGCTACCGCCACACCAAGGTCGATTATTTCTCGAGCGTGGACGGGCTGCCGACGCTGATCTCCGACGGGACCGGCGCGATCCCGCGCGGGCTCCCCGTAACCGTCGTCGGCGGGCGCCAGCGATCGGACGTCGAGCAGTTCACCGACGAGCTCCAGCTCAAGGGCAAGGCGTTCGACGACAAGCTCGACTGGCTGCTCGGCGGCTTCTACCTGAAGAGCAAGCCGGTCGGGCCGAGCGGCACCTATATCCCGGTCTTCATCCTGCCCGGGATCACCAACGCGCCGTTCAACTACAGCTTCTATACCGAGAAGAGCAAAGCGCTGTTCGCGAACATCGGCTACAAGCTCGACGGACTGGTCGACGGACTGCGCTTCAACGCGGGGTTCCGCTACACCTGGGACGATATCGATGCGTGCATCGGCGGCGGCACCAGCCCCGATCCCGTCGTGACCCCGCAGCAGTGCCGCGCCGGCGCGACGACCATCCGCAATTCGAGCAACAACAAGACATCGTCCAAGGCGCCGACCTGGACCGTCGGGCTGGACTGGCAGGCGAACCGCGAGCTGTTCCTCTACGTCGTCACGCGGCGCGGCTATCGCGCGGGCGGGATCAACGGGCCGACGCTCGCCGGGCGGCTGATCCCGTTCCAATCCTTCTCGCCGGAGAAGGTGACCGACGTCGAAGCGGGCGTCCGTTCCGACTTCCACGCCGGCGACGTCGCGATCCGGCTCAATGCATCGCCCTTCATCGGCTGGTACAGCAATGTCCAGGTGCCGCTGTCGGGGCTGAACACGCAGGCGACGTGCAGCACGACAGTGGCCGGCGGCACCGATCCGCCCCGTTCGCCCGATGGCGACTGCAATGCGGCGAACGATCCGAGCGGCGGGACGCTGATCGTAAATGCGGGCCGCACGCGGGTGGCCGGCGTCGATCTTTCGGCGCGGATTGCGCCGACACACGCCCTGGCATTCGACGCCGGCGCGACCTTCCTCGACCTGAAGACCCGATCGCTCGGCGTCCCTGCCGATCTGCGATCCTACCTCGCGGTGCAGAAGGTGCCGTTCAACCTGGTCGCCAAGCGGACGATCACCGCCGGCGTCCGCTGGACGCTGCCGCTGCCCGAGACGGCGGGCACGCCGGTGCTCAGCGCCGACTATTACCATTCGAGCAGCGTGCGGTCGTCGGATGCGGTGCTTCCCGCTTATGATCTGGTCAACGCCCGGCTCGACCTGAACGGGGTCGGCGGCTCAGCACTCGATGCCGGCGTGTTCGTGCGCAACCTGTTCGACAAGAAGTATCTCGCGTCGAGCAACGTCGGATCGAGCGTGCTGGGGATCAACAGCGGCTTCTACGGCGCGCCGCGGATCTACGGTGTGGAATTGCGCTACCGCTTCGGAGGGTGAGCCGACGCATCTGGATCCCTCGTGGAAGATCGTAAGGTAAGCACGTAGGGGCTGGATCGCTGCGGTCGAGCCATCGCGCATTCTCTTAGATCGCCCTGGGCGTGCGTGTTCAGATGAATTATGCATGATGCGGTGAACCCAGGCGCGCGCAATCGCCTGGACAGGGAGAAGTATGGCGCGGACCGATCTTGCCGGCAAAGTCGCGGTCGTCACCGGCGGAGCGTCGGGGATCGGGCTCGCGGTGGCCGAGATGATCGGTGCAGCCGGCGCGCGGCTGGTACTGGCCGGGCGGGATGACGGGCGCGGCGCGGCGGCGGTCGAGCGGCTGGCTGCAGCCGGGATCGACGCGCTGTTCGTGCGCGGTGACATCGCGATCGAGGCGGACGTCGCGGAGTTGATCGCCCGCGCGGCAGGCCAGTTCGGGCGTATCGACATCCTCGTCAACAATGCCGGGCCGAGCGGGACGGACTTCGCGGTCGGGCCGCTCCACGAATTGTCGAGCGAGGCATTCGACACGGGCATGAAGATCGGCGGCTACGGGCCGTTCTGGGCGTGCAAATATACCCTGCCCCACATGGTCAGCGGCGGTGGCGGCGCGATCGTCAACATCTCCGCGGTGGCGGCGGTGCGCGCGCTGCCGCGTTTCGCGGGCTATGCGATGAGCAAGGCGCTGCTCGAAACTCTGGGGCGGCAGGTGGCGAACGACTATGCCGCCGACGGCATACGCTGCAACACGCTGCTGGTCGGCACGGTGCGGCCGGGAGACGGCGACGTCTCGATGCTGCCCGCCGGGTTCGATGCGAACACGCTCGACGGGCCGATCGCGACGACGACGATGCTGGGCCGCACCGGCCTTTACCGCGATGTCGCGGCGGCGGTGCTGTTTCTGGTATCGGACGCGAGCGCGTATATCACCGGGGCGAGCATCCCGGTTGACGGAGGGGCGACCGGCAAGCTTTCTTATCCCGATTATGTCGAGGCCGTGGCGGCCGGCAAAGGAGAGAGACGATGACGATCGAAGAGAACAAGGCGGTGGTGCGGGGCTGGATCGACGCGGTGAACCGCGGCGACGACGATGCGATCCTGGAGATGACGACCGACGATTTCCTGTTCATGACGATGGCGCGCGCGCCCGATTGGCTGCAGTATAAATGGGGCCGCACCGAGTTCGCGGCGGTGCCGAGCACGATGTCGAAGCTGCTTACCGCGCCGATCAAGCTCGACCTGCTCCACATGGTCGCCGAAGGCGACACCGTCGCTGCCGAGGCGGAGACCGACATGCGGATGCTCAACGGCCGTCGCTACAACAATGCCTATCATTTCGCTTTCACGATCAGAGACGGGAAGTTCAGCGAGGTGCGCGAATATAGCTGCTCCTATTTGGCGCAGAGCTGCTTCGGCGCGGTCGAGCCGGGTGATCCCGAAAAATCGCACATGGCCGCCTGATCCGGCCGCCTGACATGGAGAAGCCGGTGGCACGCACGATCGAAGCGATGGCCGCGCATATGCGCGAGGCCTATGCCACCGGCTATCTGGAGGGCATGCGCGGGCCGACGAGCTTCCTGGCCGAGCGGTTCGAAACGCGCTTCGTGCCCCCGCGCGCCACCGACGGCTGGTTCGACGGGCGACTGCTCCACGAATTCCAGGCCGACGAAGCGGCGGCGTTCCAGTCGGTGATGCCGGACGCTCACCTCGCCGACGTGACCGTGCTGACCCGCGCCGACGACCAGATCATCGTCGTGATGACCCTGCGCGGGACCTTG
>CAXTTP010000013.1:16389-23990 GCA_964247195.1 uncultured Sphingomonadaceae bacterium | reverse complement strand
TAGCGACGGGGCGGCCGGAAGCGGCGTTGCGGCTATCCCCCGGCAGCGCCGCCGCTAACGATATGCTGGCGCAGCAGGCGGTGGCGGCGCATCAATGGGATGCGGCGCGCAGTCGCGCACTCGAGGCGTTGCGACGGTCGCCGCTCAACGCGCAAGCGGTGCGCATGCTCGCCCTCTCGCTAGATGCGATGGGCCAGGTGGAGCAGGGAAGCGCGCTGTTCGGCAACGCGGCGGCGCTCGGGTGGCGCGACGTGCCGACGCAGGTGGCGATCGCGGGACTGGCGCTGCCAGCCGGCGATGTCGCCGAGGCGGCGCGGCGGATCGATGCCACCGCGCGCGTCGTCCCGGCCGAGCCGCGGATTCACCGGCTGATCGACGAACTTCTAGGCAATGACCGGTTCCGCAGCGCGCTGGCGCTCCGCGCCGCGGTGCGCACGGGTTGGCTGCCAATCTATCTCGGCACGCTCGACCAGGTGCCGGCGGCCTCGCTGCTGCGCCGTGCCGCGTTCGCCCGCGACATTCCCGTTCCAGGCAACGTCCTGACGCGGGCGCAGATGGTTCCGCTGATCGACAGGCTGATCGCGTCGAACGAGGTCGCGGCGGCACGCGCGACCTGGGTGCACTATGCCGGCGCGCAGGCCGCTGCTGCGAACGGCGCGGTCACCAATCCCGGCTTCCTGCCGGCGGCGACCGGGGCGAGCTTTCCGTTCGAATGGAGACTGGAAGCGCCCGGCGATGCGGAGGCCGTTCTCGGCGAAGGCGGCCGTCCCGGGCTGCACGTCAGCTCGATCGCGCAGCGGCCCGGTCCGCTCGTCAGGCAGCTGATGACGCTGGCACCGGGACGGTATCGCTTCGCGGCGCTTGGCACCAAGCCGGCGGGTCAGGACCGGCTCGGCTTCCGCTGGCGGCTGCTCTGCACGACCGGCGCGGACATCATGACGACGGAGGAGGGCGCACGCGACGCCAGCCTCGCCGCCGACTTCGTCGTTCCGGCCGGCTGCGGCGCCCAGTGGCTGCAACTCGTGATCGATCGTCCCGATGCTCCGGGTTCGATCGAGGCGACCTTCACGAAGGTTGATGTTCGGCCCGGATGAACCCTGCAGCCGAGCGCGCGGTCCGCGCGCGCGGAAGGGCCTGCGCTCCGACGACGGTCATCAGCAGCAATCCTGTCAGCAGGAACTGAGGATAGATCTGGAAGGAGACCGACGCTTCCGAGATGTTGCTGACCACGAAGAAGGTGTACAGGAACATCGCGCATTTCCGCCCTTCGGTCGGCATGCAGGTATCGGCCGAGAAGACCACCCGGCCCGCGCGAACCAGGAACGCGAAGACCAGGACGAGCCCGACCGCGCCGGTGCCGGCCAGCGTCTGCATGTAGCCGTTATGGGCGTGGTAGAGGTTCAGCGCGCCGACGATCACCGTTCCGGTTCCGCTCAGCATGTAGAAGCCATGCCCGATCAGTATCGAGGCGAACGTCAGATGTTCGATGATCGCCGCCCAGACTAAAGTGCGGTTGGTGCCAGTTGCCAGATCCGACGCGCTCTGCCCGTCGCGCAACAGCGCCGAGAGGAAGCTGGCGGGATCGATGACCAGCACGAGGAGGACGATGGCGACGCCGACCGCCGCACCGATCACCTCCCGCGTCGACATGCGCTGGCGCCAAAAGCCGCGCGCGAAGATCAGGAGGAAGCCGGCGAAGAAGCCGCTCAACGCGCCACGCGAGAAGGTCAGGTACCAGACATAGAGGCTGGCCAGCGCCGCCAGCGCCATGAGCGGCCTCGCCCGCCCGTTCATGAGCAAGACGATCGGCAATCCCGCCAGGATGAGAGCCATCGCCCCCAGGATGTTGACCGATATCACCGCGCCGCCCAACCGGTTGTCCCGCCACAGGATGATTGCGGGCGAAAGGTGAGCGTAGAGCATCATGAAGGCTGCCGTAGCGCACGATACGATCACGACGAACCGGATCGCGGCCAGCCCATCCCTCGGAAAGGCGAGATGCATCAGCACGCCCAGGCTGATGATCGACAGAACCGCGATGATCATCACGATCGACCGGATGACGCTCTGATCAGGAAAAGGCGACCAGGCCGCGGAGACCAGGCCGAAAACATAGAGCATCAGCAGCGGGGCGAAGAGACGGAGTGCATCTTCGAGGAACGGACGAGCACGCAGCCAGTCCACCCAGGGCGTATAGAGCAGCAGGATGGTGAGGGGCGCCGTAAGCGCGATCAGCTTGGTGATGCCACCGCTGCCCTCGTCCGCGTCGGCGCTGCTCAGGTTGAAGCAACTCGCTATCATCGTCGCGATGGCCACCGCCACCATTCCACGCAGCACGAACATAGCCGGGGTGAAATACGCCGTCCGCGGTCGACTAGCCATCATGCTCCCCGAGCTCTTAGCCACTGGTCGAAGATACTCGCCCGGGCGGGGCGATCAGGCGGTCGTCTGCGTCAGCACGCTGTGCTCGACGCCCACCGAGATCGCAAACAGCAAAGCAAAAGGCCTGCGCCGCGCGACCGCGGTGCAGACCCTCTGATTTGACAGCGTTCGCAGCGCGACGGAATCAGGAGCCCGGGCTGGATCCACCGTTGTTGTTGACGATCACGATCGTGCCGATCGTGACCGCGACCGCGCCCAGGAAAAACAGGAAAAGCGGCGCACCCAGCAGCTGCGACTTGTCGTCGACACGATGACCGACGCGCGTGCCGCTCACGATCTTAGTCGGCGCCGCATAGCTGACAGCGGTGGGACGAGAAACATCCGCAGCCCCTGCGAGCGACGGAACCGCCAGGGCAGCCCCAGCAACGATACTCATGATCTTACGCATCAGATCCTCCATCGCAGCCTTGCCCGGCCCGAGAGCCCATTTGGCGACTCTCTCAAGCAGTTGTTCGCACATGCAGCGGAATAACTCAATACTGAATCGTCCCGCGCAGCAACGCTTCAGTGCCTTCTTGGTGAGTTTCATTGCAGCAGAATGTGCCAAACCAAGACGATCCTTGGCGCCGCTCCGGCAAAAAAGGAACTCACGTCCGCTGGCTACCCACGTCAGCGGACGCCGGCGTGGACGATGCCCTGGCGCGGCGAGTCGCGTCGCGTAGGGCGATCCCGCCCCCCTAGAACGCGTTCTTGTGCACCAGTACCTTGAACGTAGCGAGGATGATCGAAATGTCCCGCCAGATCGTCCATCCGGAGAGATATTCCAGATCCGCCTGCAGCCGGTTGGTCAGGTCGCTACGGCAGTGCGTCGCGCCGCGGAAGCCGCGCACCTGTGCAAGGCCGGTCAACCCCGGCTTCGAGGCGTGGCGGTGCCAGTAGCGGCTGTCGATCTCCCAGAACAGCTCGCTTCCCGCGGTCGAACCGAGCGCGTGCGGCCGCGGCCCGACTAGGCTCATGTCGCCCAGCAGGACATTGAGGATCTGGGGCAGCTCGTCGATGCTGGTGCGGCGGATGAAGCGGCCGATGCGCGTGATCCGCTCGTCGTCGCGCCGCGTCGACAGTCGGCCGGCGCCATCGGACAAGTCGGATCGCATGCTGCGGAACTTGAACATCTGGAACAGCCGGTTGCCGCGGCCGAGCCGATCCTGAACGAAGAAGACCGGACCGGGCGTCTCGAGCTTGATCGCGATCGCGACCACCGCCATCACCGGGCAAAGCAAGAAGAGCGCCGTTCCCGCCAGCGACACGTCGAGCAGCCGCTTGATCGCGCGTTCGCGAAGACCGAGCGGCCCTGCCGACACGACCAGCGTGGCGCGGCCGCCATAATGGCTGGTGCCGATCGCGCCCACTTCGTCGAGCTCGGCAGCCACGAGCTCGCCGGAGATATTCGCGCCCTTCAACGCCATCGCCCACGAGTGGCGGAGCTCGGGCGGACAGGCGACGACCACACGATCCGCATTCTTGAGAAGTCGGCCGATCCGATCCAGCATCATCGGATCGGAGATGTCCGGACGAAGCCCCAGCGCCTGTGTGTCGATGACATAGGCGCCGGGCGCCGCGAGGTGCTCGGGGCCATCCTTGAGCACCACTTCGCTCAGCGGCGAGAAGCCGAACCGATGATGGGCATAGCGGCCGAGCGCCAGCCTGCCCCAGACGATCAGCACCGCTGTCGTCATCGCGCCGCAGGTGAACACGATCCGCGAGAATTCCAGGCCGGCGCGCAGGTAGAAGGCGATGAACGTGGTCGCCGCCACCGCGAAGAGTAGCGAGGTTAAGGCGCGGAATATGCCGCGACGGCTGCTGATCAGCACGTCCATGCTGTAGGCGCGGCTGTTGAGGGCGACGCCGAGATAGACCGGGAGCAGCACCAGGCACATGTTGGTGCCCTGCGGACTGAGGGTGTTACCAAAGCGGACAAAGTTGCCCAGAGCGAAACCGCCCACCATCGAGAGCGCATCGACGATCATGATCGCGAGGTAGAGCCTGAGCCGGAGCGGCTCCTTCGAGACCGGTCCCTCAACCGCTTGTCGGCCGATCCGGCGAGCCGGTGCGGTAAGCGCATTTCCGACTTCGATGTTCATCCCGGTCCTCCGCTCACGCGCCCGGTTGACAGACACACCGCGATTCGAATGTCGGGTTGTCCGCTGAACCCGACTCGAAAACAAGCTTATTTTGCACTGCAATATAAGTACGCATCGCGCAAATGGGCGGTATTCCGCCATTTTCCGGCAGAGCGGGGTTGTGGCGGGACAAGATGCGCCCAATTCGAGACAATGCATTAAAGAGGACGAGTTGACCGCCGAGAGCCGCTAGTAGGGTCGGCCTGGACGTCGACTGCCAACCCCGCGAAGCCTGGTTCGCGTTCGTCCGACAGCGTCTGGACATCGTTGCCGAGGGATTCACCGGTCCGGTTCCAACGAAACTTCGCCCCGCTGAGAGGCTGCCCGGTTACGACCGGCTTCGACAATGCACGCGATGCGGAACGAACCTGATCCGCTACCGCTCCAACCGCACTTGGCGAGCCCCGGCGGATCGGCCATGAGCGGCGCTCGTCATCGCTCCAGCCACCGAGGCCCCTCGTGTCCGTCGATCCGCAACCGCCCAGACCGGCCGTCCTCGTCACCGGCGGCGCGGGCTATATCGGCAGCCACGCCGTGCTAGCGCTATGCGATGCCGGGTGGCCGGTGGTGGTGATCGACAATCTCGTTACCGGCTTCCGCTGGGCGGTGCCGGATGGCGCAACCTTCGCGGAAGGCGACATAGCGGATGGCGCGCTCGTCGGCCGGCTGATCGCCGAGCATCGGATCGGCGCGATCCTACACTTCGCCGGATCGGTCGTGGTGCCGGAATCCGTATCGAACCCGCTCAAATATTATCAGAACAATACCGCCAACAGCCGCGCTTTGATCGAGAGCGCGGTGTCAGGCGGCGTGCGTCACTTCATCTTCTCCTCGACGGCGGCGACCTATGGCATACCGGAGTCGACGCCGGTGGCCGAGGACGCGCCGAAGCGACCGATCAATCCCTATGGCCGTTCCAAGCTGATGACCGAGGCGATGCTCGCCGACGTCGCCTTCGCGCATCCGATGAACTATTGCGCGCTTCGCTATTTCAACGTCGCCGGCGCGGATCCGGCCGGCCGATCGGGCCAGTCGACCGCCGGCGCGACGCACCTGATCAAGGTCGCCGTCGAGGCCGCGACCGGCAAGCGCGACCATGTCGCGGTCTTCGGCACGGACTTTGCGACGCCCGACGGCACCGGCGTGCGCGACTATATCCATGTCAGCGACCTTGCGGCGGCGCATCTTCACGCGCTCGAGGCGCTGATCGCCGCGCCCGGCGAAAGCCATGTCCTCAACTGCGGCTATGGCCGCGGCTTCTCCGTGCTCGATGTGCTCGATGCCGTGGACCGGGCGACGAACATGACGATCGAGCGGCGGATGGAGCCCCGCCGGCCCGGCGATCCGGACGCGCTCGTCGCCGACAACCGCGCCATCCTCGCGCGGCTGCCGTGGCGACCGATGCGCGACGATCTCGACACGATCATCGCCGATGCGCTGGCGTGGGAGCGCACCCTCGCCAGCCGCTCGCGGACCTGAGCGGGCGAGCTCAGCGTCCGGGGGAACCGGGGACGAGCGGTTCGCCCCGGGCGCGCCTGGCGGCGATCTCGGTAGCCGAGTGTGACAAGGCCGCCACCCGCTCGCGCCAGCCGGGATGCGTCGCGTCGGTGAACAGGCCGTCGCCATGCGCCGCGCCGAAGCGTTGCCAGAAGGATGCCGCCGCCGCGGGATCATAGCCGGCGCGCGCCGCGAGATAGAGGCCGACATCGTCCGCCTCGCGCTCGGTCGCCCGCACCTGCGCCGCCTTGTCGCCGACGCGCGAGAAAAGACCCCGGCCGATCCCGGCGGCGTGCAGCCGCTCGGCATGATGGAGGATGTTGTGAGCGAGCTCGTGGCCGATCACGGCGGCAAGTTCATCGTCATCGCGGGTCTCGGCGACAAGGCCGCTGGTGACCGCCACCCCTGTGCCGTCCGACCAGGCGTCGCGCGCGGTTCCGGGCTCGAGCTGCACGGTCGAGGCGCAGCCGGCGACGGGATCGACGCTCACGGTGCGACGGGTGCCGCCACGCTCCAGAACGAGCGTCGTCCTGCCGTTCGCATAGGCGCGCGCCAGTTGCGCCTCGACGGCGGCTTCGGCGTCGTCGCTCGGCGGGCGGCGATCGGGTGCGGGCGTCGGTGTGGTCGCTACCGCGACGCCGTCGACTTCGACGATGCCGTCATTCGGCTGGATACCGGCGCGATCGGCCGGCGAGCCGGGCACCACCGCCAGCACGATCGGCCAACCGGCGAACCCGAACAGCCGCATGGCCGCGGGCCGCAGCGCTACCGCATATTGCCGAACGTCGTGGACGACGAGCCCGGCCTGCGGTGCCAGTTCCCGGCAGAGCGGCGGCCCGGCCGTCAACAGCCGATAGCCGACGCTCGCGACGCGCAGATCGAGCCGCGCCATTTCGGCCAGCACCGCCGGCGCGTCGGTCCCCGCGATGGCCGGCCGGGGCGGCATCGCCAGCAGCAGCAAGGCTAAGGCGGGCGCGAGCGCCAGGCAGCGCGCCGGATGCCTCAAGCGGCGTCTTCCTATTGCTGCGGCTGCGGCAGCGTGCCCCGGCCGATGCCATGATAGAGCAGCCCGACGCGCTCGACCTCGGCCGGCGTGTAGATGTTGCGCAGGTCGACCAGCACCGGCGCGGCGAGGATCGAGGCGATCCGTTCCAGGTCGAGCGCCCGGAACTCGTTCCACTCGGTCACGATGACCACCGCGTGCGCGCCCGCCGCCGCCTCATAGGGATCCTCGGCGAACTCGACGTCCGGCAGAAGCGGCCGCGCCTGCTCCAAGCCCTCCGGATCGTACGCGCGCACCTTCGCGCCGGCATCCTTGAGCGCCTGGATCAGGGCCAGCGACGGAGCGTCGCGCATGTCGTCGGTATTCGGCTTGAAGGTGAGGCCGAGCACGGCGACGGTCCGGCCGCGGACGTCGCCGCCCATCGCCCGGGCGAGGCTGCGACATATGGCGAGACCGAGCCCGGTGCCGCCGTGGCGCCGCGTTACTCCGCCGTCGACTTGGTGGAAGGACTGAAAAATATCTTCGACCCGGTCTTGGGG
>CAXTTP010000013.1:0-16379 GCA_964247195.1 uncultured Sphingomonadaceae bacterium | reverse complement strand
CGCGGACGTCGCCGCCCATCGCCCGGATCACCTTGCGCCCCATCGCCCGCTTGCGCGCGTCGTTGACCTGCACGACCGCCTCGACGATGCGCAGCGGCGACTGATGGTCTTCCGCGGTCTTGAGCAGCGCCAGCGTGTCCTTCGGGAAGCAGGAGCCGCCATAGCCCGGCCCGGCATGCAGGAACTTGGCGCCGATGCGGTTATCGAGCCCGATACCGCGCGAGACCTCCTGCACGTCGGCGCCGACTATCTCGCAGAGGTCGGACAGCTCGTTGATGAAGGTTATCTTCGTCGCGAGAAAGGCGTTGGCGGCATATTTCGTGAGCTCGGCGGTGCGCCGGCCGGTGAACAGGATCGGCGCCTGGTTCAGATAGAGCGGCCGATAGATCTCGCGCATCACCTCATGGGCATGCTCGTCCTCGCTGCCGATCACGATCCGGTCCGGCCGCTTGAAGTCGGCGATCGCCGCGCCTTCGCGCAGGAACTCCGGGTTGGAGACAACCCAGGCCTGCGCACCGGGCGCGACCTCGCGGATGATCCGCTCGACCTCGTCGCCGGTGCCGACCGGCACGGTCGACTTGGTGACGATCACCGCAGGCTTGCGCAGCGCGGCGGCGATCTCGCGGGTCGCGGCGAAGACATGACTGAGATCGGCATGGCCGTCGCCGCGGCGGGACGGCGTGCCAACGGCGATGAACACCGCGTCCGCCGACGCGACCGCGGCAGGCAGGTCGGTGGTGAAGGACAGCCGGCCGCCACGCACGTTGCTGGCGACGAGAGCCTCCAGGCCCGGCTCGTAGATCGGCATCACACCGCGTTCCAACGCCTCGATCTTGCCGGCGTCCTTGTCGACGCAGACCACCGCATGTCCGAAATCCGAGAAGCAGGCACCGGAAACCAGCCCCACATAGCCGGTCCCGATCATCGCGATCCGCATATTCGCCGAAGCCTTTCCTGCCGCTGAGAACCTCGCGCCATTAGCGCACGAACCTGGGATAGACTAGCGCGATCGAGACGGGGCCCGCTCTGACCTAACCTCTTTCGCGGAAAAGAGCGGTTCAAAACGGCGTCCGTGCGCCGCACCGATCGACCGCTACCTGACGAACGCCTCGGTCTCGAGAGCAGCCGCGCGAAGCCGCCAACGGGGCCGTGACACGACGTTAAGCACGCGCTAGGTTCGCTGCTTCGCAGCATTTGTTTGAAGGGGCCGCAGTTGCACCTCCACCATCCCGATGATGTTGTTACCGCGGACCAATTTACTACCGAAGCGGTCGCCAGCCACCCCGATCGGACTACGGCTATGCCGCAAGTGCGTGACGGCGTCGACATGGCCCGCCTGGTCGGCAAGCCCCACCTGTTCGGTCGGGTCAAGTCGCTGCGGAACGGCTTCATGATCGAGCCCGTCGCCAATCTCACGTTGCAGCCGGACGGCCGGGTCACGGGCCATGGCCATCCCAACGAAGGCAGCTGGAGCGCCTACGAGCATGGCGAGGTGGCGGCCGACGAGGCGTTCGCGTTCATTTCCGGCGGCAACGGCTATATCCCGAGCTCGACCTGGACGCAGTCGCTGGGCGACATGCCGATCGGACATTTCTGCGACGAGCCCGAGGATGTCCAGGCTTCCCAGCGGCTGTGCCTGATCCCGCACCATCCCGCCCGGGCGGCGGACGACGTCGTCTACCTCGTCGCCACCTGCCTGCGCTTCTACGAGCGCACGGTGCCGGTCCTGCTGGAGCAACTGCTCGCCGAGGGTATCCCTCGCGAGCGGATCAAGGTGGTGGTCAACGGCTGCGAGCATGACGAGGACCGCACGATCGACCGGATCGATCATGCCTTCAGCAGCCATGACGGCTGGGAGTGGAGCGCATTGTACGAGGCGCCGCTGCGCTGGCGCTTCGGCTATGCCTTCCTGATGCACGACACCAACGTCATCTTCCCCGGCTTCCGGCGGAGCGTGGAGGGCTTCAACCGCCATCTTGCGTGGGACCATCTTCCCGCCTCGCCGCTGGCACGCTGCCTGCTGGGACTGTACAGCCACGCCTTCCTGACCCGCCTCAATCCGTGGCTCAAGCGAACCCACCAGATCTCGAAACGCGACGGCATCATCGCCGAGGCCAGTGCCGAGCTGCTGCTGCGCGCCCGCTGCGCCCTCGTGATGGGCGATGCGGAGGCGAACGGTCATTTCCGGCAGGCGGAATGGCGTGAGCTCGTCGACCATTTCAATACCGGTCAGGTGCGGGTGCGCCGCACCTTCCCGGCGATCAAGCTGCACAAATTCATCCACGCCGGGCCCGCCCGGCCAGAGGCGCTCTAGCGCCGGAAATGGCGCTTCCGGAGCTGCTGTTCGACACCGAGCAGGCGATCGGGCTTCGACTCAGCCCGCGCGTCGCTGCGGCGCTCGCGGCGCGACGGATCGGCATGCGTCCCGCCGACCGGCCGCCGTTCGACCACCTGATCTTTCCTAGGTCCGTCACGGTGGAAGCCTATTGCAGCTTCCCGAACCAGGCCGAGTTCTACGATCTGGGCGCCTTTTCCTATGCCGAGACCGAGCATTATCTCGGGCGCGTCAAGGTCGGGCGCTATACCTCGATCGCGAGCGAGGTGGAGGCGCTGGGCGAGCGTCACCCCAGCGAGTGGGTGACGCAATCGATGATCACCTATGATTTCGGCTACCCCGGCATCCGCATGGCGCACGAGGATTTCGGCGGCGGGCTGCCGGCGCCGGCAGGCTTTCCGAACCGCTTCGGCGATCCGATCGTGATCGGCCACGACGTTTGGGTCGGCCGCCACGTCCAGATCGCACGCGGCGTGCGCATCGGCCACGGGGCCGTCGTCGCGGCGGGATCGGTCGTCACCGGGGACGTCGCGCCCTATACGATCGTCGGTGGCGTTCCCGCGCGCCCGATCCGGCCGCGCTTCCCCGAGGGCATCGGCGAGGCGTTGCTGGAGAGCCAATGGTGGAACTGTTCGCCCACCTTGCTCTGGTCGCTGGATTTCAAGGATCCCGCGAACTTCTGCAGGCGGCTCGCGGAGGCCAGGCAGGCGGGTACGGCGACGCCCTTCGTGCCGACGACCACCACCGCTGCCGACCTTCTCGCCGACCTCACTGACTGAGGCGCGCTGCCGGCGGCGGGTACATCGCTCGTTATCAAGCGGCGGCGGTCGCCAGCGCGGCCAGACCGATCACGACCCATGTCACGTAATCGGCAACAAGTCCGCTGTGGCCCGCCTGAAGCAGACGAACGGGCCACCCATGGGCTTTCCAGAGGCTGCGGCTCCATGCCGCGCGAGGGCGCTTCCGAGCCAGGGAAGCACCGAAGATGGAAAGCGTCGCGGCGAAGGTTAAAAGCGATGCGGGCGAGACTTGCGCGGACGGCAGCGGCAAAAGAAGCGTTCCGGACGGATCGGCGAGGCGCGGCGCGGCCGATTCGATCAGCGGCTGAACCCATGCAGCCGGCGCCAGCGACAGCAACAGGAGCAGCAGGCAGGGCGCCAGCATCAGCCAGAGCGGGCGATCGGCCACCTCGTGGTCGCGTTCGGTCGGCGCGTCGGCTTCCAAGCCCGGCGCGCCGCTCCAGCCGAAGAAGATCCGGCCGGCTGCGCGCAGCACCGCAGCGCCGGTGAGCGCGGTCGAGAGGATGATCGCCGCATCGACGAGGCGATCGTCGGCCGCCGCATGCACGAGGTGCGTGCCATCGTGCAGCAATCCGAGCGGCAGCCCGCCGAGCAGCAGCCCGGCCAGCGCCATCGCCGCGCCGGCGGGCCAGAGCGCGCGGGCCTTGCCGTAGAGGTCGATCTCGTCGGCCGACGCGCGCAGCGACAGGAGGATGCCGGCGATCATGAACAGCGCGGCCTTCACCAGCCCGTGTCCGACGATGTAGAGCAGGATACCGGCTATACCGACCGAGCTGGTTGTCGTCAGACCGAGTAGCATGATCCCCATGTGGGCGATCGTCGAGAAGGCGAGCAGGCGCTTCAGGTGGCGCTGCGTCCATGCCATCACCGCCCCCACCACCGCGGTCCCGAGCCCGAGCCACAGCAGGAGCCCGTGGACGAGCGTCATCACGGTCGGATCGTGCGCGAAGACCTGGAGGACGAGCTTGGTCAGCCCGAACAGCCCCAGGCTCACCATCGACCCCGAGAAGATCACCGAAACCGGACTCGGCGCTACCGCGTGCGCATCCGATAGCCACATGTGGAACGGCAGGATCGCCGCCTTGGTCAGCAGTGCGGCGGCGAGCAGGCAGAAGCCGCCGGTAAGCACGGGATCCGTGCCGATCCGCGCCACCGCCCGGCCCAGCGCGGTGAAATCGAGCGTGCCGCACCGGCCATAGAGCAGCCCAACGCCCGCAAGCATCAGGAAGCTGGCCAGCGCATTCACGATGGTGAAGTTGAATGCGCCCTCAAGCGAGCTCTTGCCGAGCGGATAGGCGGTGAGCGCGAAGGCGGCGACGCTCATCAGCTCGAACCAGACGAACAGGTTGAACAGATCGTGCGTCAGGCAGAAGCCGACCATCGCCGCGAGGAACAGCAGCATCAGGACATGGAAGTGCGCATGCACCTCGTCGAAATAGCCCCAGGCGAAGGTGAAAGAGGCGGCGAACAGCAGGCCGCAGAACGCCGCGATCGCCGCGCTGGCGGGGTCGGCGAGGAAGCTCACCCCCAGCACCACGCCGGGCCGACCTGAGGCGGCGGGCGTCCAGCCGCCGAACCAGTGGACGATCGGCTCCACCATCGCCTCGCGCGCGAGCCAGCCGCAGAGGGCCGCCACGCCGAGCGCGGTGAGGATCGCAGCGCCGTCGGCCACGCGCGGCGGCAGCAGATGGGCGACCGCCAGCAGCAAGGTAGCCGTACCTAGCGGCAGCAGCACCGATAGCGGCAGCAACGTCTGGGCAAGCGTCATCGCGGCGGCCGCATCGGCCGCAGCGACTGCGGATCGAGCGTCCCGCGACGCTTGTGGACCTGGAGCGCGATCACGAGCAGCAGCGCCGTCACTGCGGCGCCGACCACGATGTCGGTCAGCACCAGCGCCTGCATCACCGGATCGACCGCCGGCGTGCCGGGCGGATGATCGTAGAAGATCGGCGGACCGGCGCCCCAGCGAAAGCCGATGCCGAGCAGCAGGACGTAGGTCGCGGACTGGCACACCGAAAGGCAGCCGATCAGGTGGATGTAGCTGCGCGAGGTGACCATGCCGTAGACGCCGATGCCGAACAGCCAGGCCGCCACGATCCAGGGAAGCACGCTCATCGATCCTCCTCGTCCAGCACGACATCGTCGCCGGGTGCCCGCGTCTCCTCCAGGAACTCGACCAGGAGGATGGCGAAGCTGCCCGTCACCGACAGCGCGACCGCGAAGTTGACGACCACCATCAGGCCGCCGGAGAACATGTCCTTCCAGCTTCCGAGCGGCAGCAGGTTTTCGAGTGCCGCATGGCCGCGGATCAGCGGCAGGCCCGCGCACCCCACGAAGAGGAGCGCGCCGCCGCCCTCGAGCAACGCGAACACCGGACTGTGCACGGTTCGCCGCCACGCTTCATAGCCGTCGCCCAGATAGATCAGCAGCAGCCCCGATGCGGCGATGACCCCGCCCTGGAAGCCGCCGCCGGGGGTGATGGTGCCGTGCACGCTCACGTAGATGCCGAACAGCAGCATGACCGTCGCCATCGTCCGGCAGACCAGCACGGTGGCGTCGGCGCGGCCCTCGGCTGCCCTGCCGGGAACGCGTCCGGCACGGTCGGTCCTGGCTTCGCCGCGAGTACCGCGCAGCAGCACCACCGCGCCGGTCACCGCGCAGAGCAGCATGCATTCCTCGCCGAGCGTGTCGATCCCGCGCACATCGAAGTTCACCGCTGCGACCATGTTGCTGACGTTGCGCAGGGCCGGCGCGACGGCGTTGACGGTCGCCCCGTAGCGCGAGGTCGGGTACCCGAACGCGGGGAGCGCGGCGGCGACGTGCCAGACGGCGGGCAGCAGAACGACGAGCGCCAGACAGCACAGCGCCAGCCGCCAGCGCGCGGTCACGGCCGTGCCTTGTTCATGGCGACCGCGGCGAGCGTCACGAGGAACAGCAGCGGCGTCACCGCCGTGCCCACCGCGATCTCGGACAGCGCCACATCCGCCGCCTGCAGCACGAAGAACAGGATGCCGAGCATCAGCCCGTTCGCCGCCAGCGCGAACACTTGGCGCCGCGGGTCGCGCGTCAGCACGACCAGCGAACCGCTCAGCGCCGTCATCGCGAGCGCGGTACCGACGAGCCAGGTCACCGTCGCTCGCCGTCGCGCAGGTGCAGCGCCCGCCCGGTGGTGTGCGACAGTAGGGATCCGATCAGCATCGTCACGATCCAGATCGCGATGCACTTCAAGCTGCGTCCGCTGATCCCGTCGGCGAGCAGCGCGGCCAGCGTCATCAGTCCGCCGGTCGCGACATTGACGAACGTCACGACATGGACGCGCTCGAGCGGCGTGCGCAGCCGGACGAAGGCGATCGCGCCGAGCCACGCCGCGGCGACGCCCAGCGCCAGCGCGACGCCGCTGAGCCAGGTCACAGCCAGCGTTCCTCGAACATGCAGAACAGCAACGTGCCCGGAAGAGTGAGCAGCGCCAGCGCCAGCGCGAGATCGATCGCGGATGCCTGATCGAACAGGAAGCTCATCGCGATGAGCAGGAAAGTCGCCAACGACGTCGCGAGCTCGACCGCGAGGAGTCGCGCACCCGCTGCCTTACGACCGGCGGCGATCACCGCCAGGAGCAGCGGCGGCAGCAGGCCGAGCGTTGTAGCCAGCCAGATCGTCACGTCAGCCAGCGGGGGTCGGGATCTCCGGCCCGGCCGGCGATGCCATGCACCAGCACCTCGCTCCTCCCCGGAGCCTCGCGCACGACGAAGCTGTCCGGCGCCAGGCACGCGACGAGCACCGCCGTCGCCCGCCTTGCCCGATCGTGAGGATCGTCATTGTCCCCGCGAGCAAAGGGATACGGCATCGGCTTGGCCGGCGACCCGCCGCGCACGGCGACGCGAACCAGCACCCGCGCCGTGCGGAGCGTGGCCGGCACGAGGTTGCTCAAGGCCTGCAGCACGGGCGGCCCATGGCTGCGCCAGCCAGCGAAGCGGACCGCCCCACACCGGCGAACGACCATCGACCATGCCGTCGCCAGGGTCGCCAGCGCCGCCCCCGATCCCAGTTCGGTACCGCTGAGCTGTCCGGCGAACAGCATGTACAGCCCGAACGCCGCACACCAGCTCAACCCGATCGCGACCATCGCACACCTCACTACAGCCGCCGTCAAGGCTGCGCGCTACGGTTCCTCAATTCGCCCCGATGCGCAATGGCGGCCACGCTGCCTCGCCTGCCGGCGGAGCCAACCGCCGCGTCACGCACGAACGGCTTTCGCAAAGCATATGCGAGGCGTCGCGAGCCTCTTCCGGGATCGCGCGGTCGCGTTCCTCCATGCGGAGGGCTTGAATCACGTTCGCGGATTGGCATCTACGCTGGATCGACAAGCCGCAACGATGAGGTCCCACCTTGCGGCAACCGGATCAGGAGCATTCATGGCAGTCACCCCAACCGACGGCAGCGTCCCCGCCGAGCCGAAGAGCCTGCTGTTCGGGGTTCACCCGACGGATACGATCAAGGTGGCGAGCCGCGACGGCGACGCGTTAGGGTCGATCCACTCGCTGATGCTCAGCAAGGGGACAGGTCTGCCGACCCACGCGGTGCTGGCGATCGGCGGTTTCCTCGGGCTCGGCAAGAGCTTCTACCCGCTGCCGTTCCAGCTGCTGTCCTACGATGCAGTCGCCGACGGCTATGTCGTGACGATCGATCGGCGCATCCTCGAGGGCGGCCCGAGCTGGGCGAGCACCGCGCCCGACTTCAACCAGGCCTATGCGGACCGGGTCGCCAACTATTACGGCGTGGCCACCACCGACGTAACGGCGGACTGACGGCAGTCGGTGCTACTCGCTTGAGCCGGCACGACCGGAACGCAGCCTAGGTCGCCACGTTCGACCCAAATTTAGCAGTAAGGGCTTCGGCAAGTTCCTACGTTCCCGGCTCGCCGATCGGCCGACCGCGAGGTCGCTGGCCGTTCCATCACTGCTGCTTGACACGTACGGCACCGGCGAAGTCGCGCTTGCCGATTGGCATGCCCTTCCAGCGCAGGATGTCGTAGGCCGTGGTCGCGTGGAAATAGAAGTTGGGTTGCGAGAACGACAGGAGGAAGTTCTCTGCGGTGAAGTCGAGCGTGAAGTCGCGGAACACGAATTGCATGTCGCGGCCGATGAAGCTCTCGACCTCGGCTGGATCGAGCTCCTCAAGTCCGGCGATGGCGGCGGCGAGACGATCCGCCAGTCCCGCGAAGTCGGCCGGCGGTGGATTGATGTCCGGGCCGAACATCCCCTTGCGGACGCCCTCGATCGCGCCGATCGAGTGTACGGCGATCGATTTCACCTGATAGGCGAACGGCAGCATGTCCTCGGCCAGTTTCGCCTGCATCATGTCTTCGGGCGGGATCGCTCGATCCTCGCAGAACGCCTGCGCCTTGACGATCAGAGCTGCCGCGGCTCGAACTATCTGAAGCTGCGTCGGGATGATCGCATCGTAAAGCGAAATGGTCATTGCCGTTGTCCTCTACTTCAACAATTGATCGAGCGGCCGCAGCCAAGTCAGCGCGCTCCGCCACTGGGGCGCGGCAAAGGGCGTGCCGTGATCCTGGCGATCAAGGACGCTGGAAAACGTAGACGAATTGGTCGGTGTGTCCCTTGACCGAGGGATCGAACACCAGCTTGGTGCGATCGTCCGCCGGATTGCGAAGCGCGTTGCTCTCGCCCACGAACCTGAAGCCCGCCGCGGCCATGTCGGACTTTACCACCGCTGGATCGATCCGGTGCGTGGTGTTCGTTGCGCCGAGCTTGGACCCGTCCGGCGCGGCGTGGTCGATGATCACGAAGCGGCCGCCCGGCTTCAACGCCCGGTACACTGCCTTGTTGAACGCGGGCACATCGGCGGGACCCATGAACGGATCGTAGAGATCGTGATAGTTCTGCCGTAGCCAGATGATGTCGGCTTTGGTGGGCAGGCTGAGTGCGTTGACGTGGGTGGCTACCGCTACGACGTTGGGATGCTCCGGTAGCGGCGTCGAGCCGTCTTTCGGCGTCGCCTCGTGCTCGGCGTCGTCCGCTTCGACGAGGTGAACGGCGTAGACCTTGCCGGTCCGCCCGACGGCGTCGGCGAAGAGCCGGTCCCAGTAGTCGCCCGGCCATATATCCGCGATGGTGTCCCCGGCGCGGACGTGAAGGAACGCCAAGAGCTCCGCCGGATGACGCGCCATGTCCATCGCCCGATCCTTGTCGGGACGCGTCGGATCAGCCACCGCGGCAGAGACGGACTTGGAAGCCGCAGAAGCGCCGGCCCCGAACAAACAGGCGGCAATAAGGATAGTCGCGACCTTGCCCGGCTTGCTCAATCTCATGATGTTCGGCTCCTCCGCGCCAGGAGCGTACGCCGGTTCCCGCGCTGTGTCACTGAAGGGCGGTTCTTACCTCGAAGCGGGCGTGGAGATTGCTGGACTGGCCCTGCTCCAGGAGCGTGATCCCCAAATCTGCCCAGTTCTCCTGTGGCGCGTTCAGCGCGGCATTTGCGTTCTGAACCGGCTCGGCGACGAACAGCCCGCCTTCCGCCGGGGAATAGACCTGGAAGCGCCCGGCATCAGGCGAAGACAGGCGGAGCGAGGCGCCTTCCCCCGGCCAGGCGATCGCGGCCGTCCCGCTCCATCCGTCGAAGCCGTTGTCGAGAGCCTGTCCGCAGATGCGCCGGGCGCGAAGGTCGTAGCGTCCCGTTGCCGGCACATTGTCGACCGGGAGAACCGCCGCGTCGATCGTCCAGGCGCTCGCGACGATGGTATCGAGCACCGTATCGGCGGTGCAGGGATAATAGGGATGGAAGCCGAGGCCGCATGGCATCCGCGCAGGCGACAGATTGCGGCAGGAGAGCTCGAGCGACAGGCCGTGCTCGTCGAGCTCGATCCGATGCGTGGCGGCATAGTCCCATGGCCATTCGCCGGCAGCATGGCGGAACGAGAGGGTGGCGTGGTCGTCGCCTTGTTCCGTCACGTCCCACGCCGCGCGCCATCCCTGACCGTGGAGCGGGCTCGGGTCGCCCGCCATGTTGGGCGAGAGCGTTATCTCACGTTCGTCGCAGGTGAAGGCGCCGCCGCGCACCCGGTTCGCGAACGGAACCAAGGGGAAGCAGGCTGCCGCCAGCACATCCCCGATGTCGGCGTCCGAACCGCGCAGCAGCGGCTGCCGCCGTCCATCCGCGATGCGATCGAAGCGGACGATGCTTCCGCCAAGGGCGGGCAGGAGCTGCGCCTCCAGCGCCCCCGCCCGCAGCGTGAGCCGGGGTCCGGTCACAGCTTGGCCAGCCGCCCGCCGTCGACGGCCAGCGTCGTGCCGGTGATGAACCCGGCGTCATCGCTGGCGAGAAAGGCGACCGCGCCCGCGATATCCCCGGGCGTGCCGACGTCGCGCTTGTCGATCGTCTCGGCGCCCGATTTGACGTTGGGATTCTCCCACAGCATCGGCGTGTCGATCGCGCCGGGCAGCACGGCGTTCGCCCGGATCTTGGACTCCTTCCCCTCGATGGAGGTGGTGCGGGTCAGCGACAGCAACGCTGCCTTTGCCGCCGAATAGGGCGCGGCGTTGGCGCTGGTCTCGACCGCGTGGACGGACGCGATGTTGACGATCGCGCCACCCTTCTCACCGAAGTGCAGGAATGCCTGCCGGGTGAAGAATGCGGCCCCCAGCAGATCGACCCTAAGCACCTTGAGCCAGTCGTCACCGGTGAACTCGGCCAGGCTCTTGAACGTCATCAGCCCGGCATTGTTGACGATCACGTCGATCCCGCCGAGACGATCCAGCGCGGCCCGAACCGTCGCCTCGACCTGCTCTTCGGAGCCGACGTCGCAAGCTACCCCGATCGCCTTGCCGCCGGCATCCGCGACCAGCTTCGCGGCGGTCGCCTGCGCGGCATCCTCCTTCAGGTCGGCGATCACCACGCTGGCGCCCTCGGCATGGAGCCGGGTCGCAATGGCGGCGCCGATCCCGCCGGCGGCGCCGGTCACGATCGCGACCTTGTTCTCGAAGCGTCGGTCCATCATCCATTCTCCTGCACGGCGGGGGAGGTCGCCCTCGCCTTGATCATCCGCTTCGCGCGCGCCATCTGCCGCTTGGCATGCTCGCCGCTCGCCTCGTCGGGCATCAGCACCGGCACGGTCAGGCACATGCTCTGGGTCGGGAGCACGTCGCGCCACTGCGCGATGAGATCCTTATAGGCCTGCCCGACCGGCCGGATCTTGCGATCGAGGTCGTAGAGGCCGAGCGGGTTGACGTTGCCGTTCTTCACGCGGAGCGCGCTGTCCCAATCCACCTGATCGGTCAGCGAATACCAGGTGAAGCCGACCACCGGCACGCCGTCGTTGCGAACGCGCAGCACGTTCGCCCATTCCTTCCACAGCCAGTCCACCGCCTCTGTCCCGAGCGGACCCTGGTTCAGGTTGGTCTCGGTGTGCATCACCGGCAGCTGGTAGCGATCATGGTATTGGCGGGTGATCTCGCTGTAGCCGAAGATTTCGCCCGAAGGCCGGGTCGATCCGTCTGCAGCAACGCGATGTTCGTTGGTGACGTAGTAGTCGTTACCCATGATGCAGTGCTGCTTCAGTCGGTTGTTCAGGAAGAAGTGATATTCCTCCCTCGTCATGCCGTTATCCAGCAGATACTCATACATGTCCGAGTCCACCCGACGTCCATAGTTCAGGTCGAGCGACAGGAACCGCAGCGAATTCATCATTTCGGCTGGCCGGATCGCGGCGGGTGCTTCAGCGTGGAAGTATTCGGAGGATTCGCTTTGCACGAAGATCGCATCTGGGCGGGTAATCAGGATCGTCTGCATGGCGAGCACGTTCGCCTTGACGAGGTGCTTGAGCGCGGTGACGAACCCATTCTCGCTACTCAGCTGTTCGTTCCACCAGCCATAGCGGGCCGAGAAGGTGGCGCAGATATACATCTCGTTTACCGGCGTGTAGAGCTGCACCCACGGGAACCGCTCCGCGAACGCACGAGCGTAGGTGCAGAAACTCTCGGGAAAATCCGGGTTCTGGAAGTTTCCCATCCAGTCCGGCACGCCGAAATGGCAGAGGTCGACGATCGGCACGATGTTGCGCCGCTTCAGATCGGCAAGCGCCTGGTCGGCGAAATCCCAATCATATTTGCCGGCGCCCAGCCAGGTCTTGTGGATCGGCGGCCCGAAACGGAGATAGCCGATCCCCATCTCCTCGACCAACGCGAAATCCTCCTTCCAGCGCTGGTAGTGGCCGCAGCTTTCCATCTCGTCGACGCGCGTGCGTCCGCCATCGATGGTGGGCACGCTGTTCTCGATGCCAGTCGCGAACATGAAGTTGGCGATGTCGGGTCTCCTGATAAGTGGCAACGTCAACGCAACAGAGGGCTCAGAGCCGCCGGAGCCGTAAATTATGTTTGCGTCATGTGCAGGCGCCTTCCTCAACTCCGCGCCGGCGTCCACCCAAGAACCGTCACAGCGACCAGCAATCGAACCCGGCGGCCGCCAGCGTACATGCGGCGACCGTCCCGTGCTCTTCAACGCGACGGGCCATCGTTCGGCGTGTTCGCCGTTCCGCACGGGGTGGAGATCAGCTACCAGGTCGCGATCGCACCCGGTGAGATGACCGGCGGCCGGAGGATCATCCAGACGATGGGCTCGCGCATCACAAGGCCGTGGATCGGCGGCGCGGGCACCGCCCGCCCCGCAACCTCCGCATGAGCAGGCTCTCGCCAGAGGCCGTTGAAGCGCTCGACGCCGACATCCTGCAGTTCATCGCGCGCCGGCACGAACAGCTCGGCGAGGACGCAAGCGGCCTCTACAACTATTACGTGTACCGGTTGCGGAGCGGCTTCGGCCTCACCGAATATGAGCGGGCGCTTCTCGATCTGCTCGGCGACGCTACGGCCGTGTACCATGTCGGCATCGGCATCGGCACGCTCGCCGCCGGCCTGGCGCGCAGCGGCGTGCGAAGTGTCGGCTTCGAGATGGACGAGAAGCGCTATGCCGCGGCGGTCGCGCTCCGGTCGGAGATCGCGTCGGGGACCAGATACGACATCCGCTTGGCGGCCTTCCCCGACGGGCTGGATGAGTTCGAGGATGTGCGCGATGCCACCTTGCTGTTCACCAATGTCGGGGCGGGCTGGGACGAGGCGCAGCTCGACGACGCTATCGAAGCGATGCGCGGCTTTGCGGAAAGCTATCTCGACTTGCGGCTTTTCGGCTGGCCCCGCGAGACCGAGGAGGAGCGCGAAGCGCTTGCGGCCCGCATCGCCGCCGCCGGTCTCGTCCTCACCCCGATGCTGCCTCCTATCCCCGGCGCTTACTATCATCGGGCGCGGCGTGCGCCCGCTATGGACCGCGCGAAAGGATTCTAGCGCGATCTCATCCAGCAGCGAGCAGCGGCGCCAGCGCGGCCCATAGCCGCCCCCCGGCCGCCTCGCGATCGTTGCGGTTGCGCAGGTGCGCCCGGCCGTTCTCGGCGAGCGAGTGCGCCATCTGGGGATGCATCAGCACCTGAGCTACCGCCCCGGCAATGGCCTCGACATTGCCGGGCGGCACCAGCATGGCGGCGGCGCCCTGCCCGAGCCATTCACTGAACATGGGCTCCTCTCCCGCCACGACGGGCGTGCCGACGGCGAGAGCGACCAGCATCTCATAGGGCACGTGGAGACCCGCACCGTCGCCGCTGCGGGGCGTCATGGCGAGCACCTCCAGGCTGCTCAGATAACTCGCGAGCCGCTGCCGCGAGTAGCCGTCCGGGACGATCACCAGGTCGTTGAGACCGTGTCGCGCCGCCGCCTGGCGGATGCTCTGCCCGATCACGGTCGGGCCGAAGAACACCAGAGTCGCGCGCGGTGCATCTGCCCGGATGCCGGGGAGTGCCCGGAGCAGCTCGATCGCTCCTTCCGCGAAGTCGAGCCCGCCGAACATGCCGATGAGCTGCGCACCGTCGGGCGCGCCGATCTCGCGGCGGATCGCGCGCTGCTCGTCCTCGTCGCTGCGGGTGATCGTCGGCGGGATCGGATCGGGCAGGACCAGTATCTCGGCGTCATCGAGGAGTGGCCTGAGCAGATCGGCGATCGCCTGCGACCGACAGATCCGGAGATCGGCTACCCCCGACAACGTGCGCAGCCGGGATAGCGCCGCCGCGAACCGTTCGGTGCTTCGCCAGTCCGCCCGGCCCAGCCCGCCGGCCGCGGGCACCATGCCGATGTCGAGCACCACCGGCAGCGCGAGTCGCCGGGCGGCGACCGCCGCGGCGAGCCCGAATTCGATCGACGCATCGGCGATGATGTGCGCGAAGCCCGCGCCATGGGCGCGGAACTGGGCCTCCAGCAACTCCGCGGCCGCGATGAGATAGGCCTCGACGTCGAGCGGGCCCGCATCGACGCGTGGCAGCCGCAGCAGGCCGACCCCGTCCTGGCCGGGGACATGCTGGGCACGGCCGTCGCCATGCTGCGCGTAATCATAGCCGGGTTCGGTGATCGTCACCGGCTGATAGCCGCGTTCGATGGCGGCGAGCGCCACTTCCTGGGCGCGTAACGTCATGATCTCGGCATGATGCGGCAGCGATCTCGCCGCGATCACCACCGCGCCCATCCCCCCCCGGCGAGGTGCGGCCAGCATCGGCGGCAGCTTCACCGGGTTGCGCAGCTCGGCCGCGTCGCGCTGGATCGCCGCGGCGCGCTGTCGGCGACCGCCTGACATCTCGGTTTCGGCGGGGAGTTCCGCCAGCAGCTCGGCCGCGGAACGCACATGGCCATTGTGATAGAGATCGAAGACCAGCTTCTGGACACGCTTGTCGCGCGGATTGAGGGCCACGGACTGCCGCGCCAGCGACACGGCCAGCGTCGGATCGCGATCGCAGATCGCGAGCGCGAGGTCGCTCGTTGCCCGCGCCTTGGCCACACCCTGCCGATCGGGCAGCGTGCGCAGGTAGGCGGCGGCCGCCGCTGCGCCCTGCGCATTCAGCAGGCGCATGGTCTCTTCGACGAACCGCATCTCGTCGGACGGCTTCGACTCCCACCGCGGCGCGCCCTTCATCTTGAGACGGTGCTCGCGCCAAATCCTGAACAGTCGCAGCGGGAGCGTCAGCGCGCCGCGCCAGCCAGCGGAGGAAACCAGCACTTCGCCGATCCGATAGGCGAGCGTGCGGCGAACCCTGGCGAGCTGGCGCTCCGCCTCGCGTACGGTAATCCGCAGCTCGACCACCTCGCGGTCGAGCTCGCGCTGAAGCTGGTTCTTTTCGTCGATACGGCGCTGCAGCTCGGAAACCTCGGCGAGCAGCGCCTCGGTACCGACGGAACCGGAAGGATCGGATTGCGACAGGCCGTTACCTTCCCGTTGTGAACTCCCGACGCCGGCGGGCCACGAACCCCGTTCCTCCGGCCGTGGCAAGGCTGACCGGCTCAATTCCGGACCTGATCCGAGCTAAGCGGCAAATTCGGAGGCACCGGCGACTAGCTTTGCGAGCCTGCCGCCGCAGCGTGTCGCGCCATCCACTCCGCCCGGTAAGCCAAGCGCGCCGCTAATCCATCGGGAGAGGTAAGTCCATGATTTTCAGAGTTACTCAACGAGCCGGGACGCCATGCCGCGACGGTGAGGACGGCCCGCTCGCGAAGCACTTGCGATCGGCCGAAGCGCAACTCGAGACGCGCCAGATATTCCGAATCGGATCCGGCCCGGACATGCTCGATCGGCCCGAGCTCCAGTGCGGTCTCCCGTCGGCAGGCGAGACAAATGGGGCCGAACCGCAGGAACGGGATGATCCGCGGGCTGCACAATATTCCATCCGTCGCGAGCCGGACGAGGCGGGAAAGCGACGCGACGCCGGCGCCGATCGCCGCGATGTGACGCTCGACCTTGCTGGGATGAGCCCAATCGTCGGCGTCGTGGAACAGGATGAACTCGCCGCGCGCGGCGACGATACCGGCATTGCGCGCGCCCGCCGCGCCCGGCGGGCCGGGGTTGCGGATCGGGCGCACGCGGGTGTCTGCCTCGGCGAGTGCCTTGGCCAAGCGGGGGCTTTCGTCGACCGAGCCGTCGTCGACGAGAACGATCTCGAGGTTGCGCCAGCTCTGCGCGCGCAGCGAGCGCAGGACGACCTCGAACGTCGGCGCAGCGTCGAGAACGGGCACGACGATCGAGACAAGGGGACCGTCGGTCCCGGCAACCGCACCGTTCCATTGATCGAGCGTGGTGGGTGCGGTCGACCCCGCGTCGAGCGGCGGCACGAGCGCGTGCGCGGTAAAGCCAGCGTTGATCGC
>CAXTTP010000012.1:0-25156 GCA_964247195.1 uncultured Sphingomonadaceae bacterium | reverse complement strand
CTGCGCAGGCGTCGGTGAACGCCGGCGCGTTCGGAAGTGCCGATCGGGAACTCAGGGGCGGCTTCTGCTCTCGGGGGAGCTGTTCCAGCCGAGGCGGGTTGCGTGCGTGCGGCCGATGGCCAGGCGCGTGCCGTCGGTCAGCACCGCCACCCGGCTCCCGGTAAGCGTGGCCGCGACCTTGGCGATACGGTCGCGCCTGACGATCGAGGAGCGGTGTATCCGAACGAAGAGGCTGGGATCCAGCAGCTCCTGCATGCTGTCGAGCGATGCACGGAGCAGGTGTTCCAGATCGCCGGCGTGGATGCTGACATAATCATCGAGCGCACCGATCCAGTCGATCGCGGAGACCGGAACGCGGACATGCTCGGTGCCCTTCCGGCGCACCCACAGCTCCGTCTCGTAGCCGTGCCCCTCGTCGACATCGGCTTCGCGAAGTTGCTCGACGATCCGTTCGAGCTCACGGGTCCGCTTCTCCGCCGTCAGCAGGTCGCGGTGACGCGCGGCCTTTTCCACCAGCAACTGCAGTCGCTCGGGATCGACGGGCTTGAGCACGTAATCAAGCGCGTTCACCTCGAAGGCTTGGCAGGCGTAGCGCATATAGGCGGTGGCGAAGGCGATCATCGGCGCCGTTCCCGCCGGCAGGGATGACAGAAGCTCGAAGGCGGTGCCGTCACGCATCTTGATGTCGAGGAGCGCCAAGTCCGGCCGGTAGCGAGCGATCGCCTCGATGCCGGTGCGGCAGCCATTCGCGGTGCCTACGACGGTCGCGGCAGGAATAGCTGCAACGAGTCCCTTGAGGCGCTCGAGCGCCAGAGGTTCGTCGTCGACGATCACCACCCGCACGGCACTCATCACGCCGGATTCCCCCCGGACGCTTCGCCATCGGGCGACATTCGCGGAATCACAAGGTCCACGCGAAAACCGATCGCCCCTACGGGACCGGCCGTGAGTGTCGCATCCTCGCCGAAACGTGCGCGTAGTCGTTCCCGCACGTTCCGGAGACCGGTTCCTGTTCCCCCGGGTGCAGACGATCCCATGCCGTTGTCGGTAACTGCGATCCTCAGCGAGCCTGGCTCATCGGCCCAGGCGGCGATGCCGATCCGAGCGGCCCCATCTCGGTCGGAGACTGCATATTTGATGGCGTTCTCGACCAGCGGTTGAAGTAGCAGCGTCGGGACCATTACCTGGCCAAGATGGTTGGGAAGGTCGATGTCGATCGTCAGGTCCGGAAATCGCACCGCTTCGATTTCCAGATAAGTTTGCTGGAGGCCGATTTCCTCCGCCAGCGATATCTCTCCAAGCGGATTGGCGGCCACCGTGCTGCGAAAAAAGCTCGAAAGCTTCCGGATCATGGTTTCCGCCGCGTCGTTCCGTTGCGCGAGCACGAGAGCCGAAACAGAGTTGAGGGTATTGAAAAGGAAATGTGGATCGACCTGAAACCGCAAGGCTCGCACCTGTGCTTCGTGTGCCAGTTGTTCGAGAACTCGACCACGACGCTCCTGGTCTCCGGCTTCTCGACTGTAGCAGAGCGCCAAGTAGATTGCCGCCCAGGACATAAAGATCATCATCCAATAGACGGCATTGTATATCCGCCAACCCATCCCGTAATCTGAAACCGGATAGCTCGATAGGTCTTGTAGCACGTCGCCGATTTTGAGATTGGCGATGCCCGCGGCTGCCGCTGTGACAAAGAGGATCAGCGCGCGTCCGGCGAAGCTCCGCAACGCCGTCCCCCGGAACAGGCGGTGGATGCAATAGCATTCTATGCACCCGAGCGTAGCGGTCAGCAGCCTCAACGCCGTGTAGAGTTCGAGCTTCGCGGAGTGATCGACGATACTACGCATCTCGGCCAGGAGAAATTCGGCTCCCCAGAACGCCAAAGTCAGAATGACCAACTGAACCCGCGTCGGGGTCGTGACACTTCCCCCATCCGGTCCGACAGCATCGAAAATTGCCGGGGTATGCTTCAACGCTGCTTCCTCGTCATGCGTCCTGATACAGTTTGGTGATCACCTACAGAAGTGGGTTCTGCCCTGACGAAGCTACATCGGGAGGCAGGTTTCCGGTGTTCGCCGCATAATCACGTCCTCTCCCTGCCAAAAGGGGCGTTTCGCGGGTATCTCTCCGGCGTACGACGGCGGGGCCAATTCGAGTGCAGCGCGTGCTGGAGTGCAAGTTGCGGCGGAGGCATCGGCTATGGATCGGGAATCTACGGAGTTGGTCAATCGACGCCAACTCCTGTTCGCAGCGGCGGCTGTCGGCGCGACCTTGGCTTGGTCAGGCCGAGCGAGGGCCTCGACGCTGCAGTGGCGCGAACGGCGCGATCTCTATCCGGACGGCGTGGCCTCGGGAGATCCGGAATCCGATAGCGTGATCCTGTGGACGCGGCGACCGCACGAAGGTGCGGCGAGCGCGTTCCTGACGGTAGAGGTAGCGCTGGATCCCGCCTTCCGCCACGTCGTCTCGGCGGTTCGCGCGCCGACCTCGGCGGAGGCGGACTGGACCTGCCGGGTGCTCGCGGCGGGACTGAAGCCGGCGACGGTCTACTGGTATCGCTTCACCGACGATACCGGCGCCGGCAGCCGGATCGGCCGCACGATCACCGCGCCGCTCGCCGACGATGCGCGTATCGTCCGCTTCGCGTTCGTTTCGTACCAGAGCGTCAACGAGGGCGCGCAGAACGCCTATCGCCGCATGATCTGGGAGGATGCGCGCAGGCCGGCGGATGAGCGGCTCGGCTTCGTGCTGCATCTGGGCGACTTCATCTACGAGGTCGTCGAGTATCCCGACGAGGTGCCGCACCGCTACGACCGGACCGTGTTCGACATCGGCCGCGTGCCGGACGCGCGCAAGGTCCGCAACTTCCATGTCCCCACTACGCTGGAGGGATACCGCACGGTCTACCGCGCGCACATTCGCGATCCCGACATCCAGGACGCGCGCGCGCAGTTCCCGTTTGTGTGCATCGGCGACAATCACGAATTCTCGTGGCAGGGCTGGCAGAGCTTCGTGATGTACGACGGCAAGGCCGAGCCGGCGCAGGCGCTGCGCGTTGCGGCGAACCAGGCGTGGTGGGAGTATATCCCCTCGCGCGTCGCCAAGGCTTCCGGGCCGGGGCTGGACCGGTTCGATCCGCCGGCGGTGATCGATGCGCCGATCCCCGCGCTTGACGCGGACGGGCTCGGCGACGAGCCGAACAATCGCGCCGCGATCGGAAGCATGACTGCCTACCGCGCGCTACGCTACGGCGCACATGTCGAGCTGATCCTGACCGACTTCCACAGCTATCCGATGCAGGACCCGACGACGCGGCCCGAAGCCGCCGCGTTCGATCTCCCCGACTTCCCGAACCTCTTTCCCCAGGAAGCGCTGGAGGTTCTTGACGGGGGACGGGCCTATGATGGCGGCAGGCCGCCCGTCGATATCGCGCTCGGCGAGACGAAGGTTGCGAACTTCAGGAAGGACGAGCCGCCGTTCACGGTGCTTGGTCGAACGCAGAAGCAGTGGCTCAAACGCACGCTCACGGCCTCAAAGGCGACGTGGAAGATATGGGGCGCGACCAACGGCACGCTGGACATTCGTGCCGATCCGCAGAACCTGCCGGCCGGGCTGACGAAGCCATGGCCGGGGGCAGGTTACGCGACCTTCGGCGGCGGCGACTTCAGCGCGGCGATCACCGAACGTGCCGAGCTCTACGATCACGTACGCGACGCCGGTATCGAGGGGTTCGTCACCGTGTCAGGCGATCGCCACAGTTTCTGGGCGGGCTATGCGGCCAAAGCTTTGCCACCGGCGGCGTTCGAGCCGGTGGGCATCGCCTTCATCACCGGATCGATCTCCGCTATAGGCATGGCGGAAGCGCTCGAGCACGGTCTGAAGGCGCATCCGCTCCGGCCGCTGTTCGTCGCGGATCGGCCGGACGCGGCACCGGAGGCGACCGTCAACCTACTCCTTAAGCGCGGCGTCCGGAGCGCGCTGGAATATGCGCGCTCCGGGAATATCGACGTTGCCCGCGCGGCGACCAACCCGGATGTCGCGCCGCACCTCGAGTTCGTCGACATGGGCGGGCACGGCTATGCGGTGGTGACCGCGGGGCCGGATGCAATCGAGACCGAGTTTGTCTGCATCCCACGGCCGATCGCGCGGGCGCCCGGGGAGGATGGCGGCCCGCTCCGCTACCGCGTTGTCCATCGCGCGCGACGCTGGCGTGCCGGCGAACGGCCGCGCCTGGAGCAGCATGTCGTGGAAGGCGACCCCAAGCTGTCAGTCTGACCGGCTCCGCCGCTCCCGTGGCTAGCCGCGCGGCTTGACAAACCGCAGCGCATATTGATCGGTGTGGCCTTTGATCTTCGGGTCGAAAATAGGCAGCCGGTGATCGTCGGCTGGACGGCGCAGGAAGGTGCCTTCAGCCTCCAGCCTGAAGCCTGCCGCTGTCACCTCCCGGATCACCTGCGCCTTCTCGATGCGGTGGAGCTTGGCAATCGTGGCGAGGTCGGTTCCCGGCGGTGCCTCGTGATCGAGGACGAAGAAGATGCCGCCGGGCTTCAGCGCCACGAACACCGCGCGGTTGAACGCAGCAGTGTCGACCTGTCCGAACTCGGCGACCTTCAGGTCGTGATAGTTCTGCGTCACCCAGGCGAGATCGAGCGGCTTGGGGAAGCTGACCGTGCCGAACGGCAGCCCCTCGATCGAGACGTTCGCCAGCTTGCCGTCGGCGAGGATCGCCTGATCGGCTTTGACCGCGCCCTACCAGCCGCCATTCTCGATCCCGTATCCATGGCCCCGTGGCCCTACTACGTCGCTCAGCATGCGGGTGAAGTAGCCACCACCCGGAAAGAACTCGCCGACGACCATGCCCGGCTTCACGCCGGAGAAAGCCAGCGTCTCTGCCGGTTTGCGGTCGACGTCCGTGCTGGTGTCCGTCGCGGGGCGCGACGTGTCGGCGACCGCCGCAGCGACGCTACCCGCGGCGGGAGCCTTCGCGACTGGGGCTGCAAACGGTACGACTGCAGCAGCCAACGCGATCGCAAGCGAAATAGGGCTCATCTCATCTCTCCTATCGAGGTATGGACTCTCCGACTTTTTGGGACGCTTCAAGCCCTCACAGTTTGCAGCGCTTCAGTGCCTGAGCCGCGGGTTCCAGTCGCACCATGCCGCTTTGGCTAGGCTGCCGCCGAAGTGGCATCGGCGCACTCCAACTGCGGCGCAAGCGGCTTGTCTCGTCATCGTCGTGGACGAAGGCATTGACAGCGCTTGGGCTCCCCCGCCGCGACCTGCTCCGCACCGCGCCGGCACGACGATGAAGCGCGCGAACACAATTCGCGCTGGCATCCGCATAGGTGACAGCGCGCCATGCTGCCGGCCCAAGTTGCGGGCATATGCCGGGGGGGGGGGCTTGCAATGTCCAGTTCACAGCGGATGATGCGAGTGCCCTGTGTTTCACGCACCTTCCTTAGGGCAGGACCGCGTCGCGGCGTTTCGGTGACGGTCAAAGCATCGCGATGGAGTTTCGGCTAAGCTGCGGCGATGACTAGCGTCTCCTCCCTTGCCGAGACCGGCGCGCTGATTGGTGATCCAGCGCGCACCGCGATGTTGCTGGCGCTGATGGGCGGGCGATCGTTGACTGCCGGCGAGCTGGCTCGGGTCGCCGGCATCTCTCCGTCAACCGCGACCGGTCACCTCTCGCGCCTCGTCCAGTCCGGTCTGCTCGCCGTGAGTAGCCAAGGGCGGCATCGCTACTTCCGGCTCGGGTCGCCCGCCGTTGCGACGATGATTGAGGAAATGATGGGTGTCGCGGGGCTGGTCGAGGCGACACGCCTCGCCAAGCCGATCACTACCGGTCCCAAGAGCAAAGCACTGCGCCGGGCGCGTATCTGCTACGATCATCTTGCCGGCGAGATTGCGGTGAAGCTCGCCGACTCGCTGGATGCCGCCGGCCATATCGAACTTACGAACGAGGGCGCGGCGGTTACGAGCAAAGGTATCACGTTCCTTGATGGCCTCGGCCTCGATCTGAACGGCGGTCGTCTCTCCAAGCGTGGGCATGGGCATGTCTTCTGCCGCCCATGCATGGATTGGAGCGAGCGGAGGCCGCACATTGCCGGCACGGTCGGCCGGGCCTTGTTGCAGCTCCTGCTCGATCGTCATTGGGTCGAGCGCGCAAGTGACAGCCGCGAGGTCATAGTCACGCCGGCGGGCGCACGCGCGCTTGAGAAGCATTTCGGAATCAAACCGGTCACCCCCGGGGATCTTGCCATCTTGACGGATCGTCGAGCGGAATTCCGGGCCTCGTCAGTCGGAAAAGACATCACCGTCGAGCTTCCCGGTCGCGCGCAGCAGGGCCGCTTGCGCGATTAACGTGTCGCTGCGGGCGCGGGCGAGCGCGAGCTGGGCGCCGCGCAGGCTCTGGTCGGCGACGAGGATGTCGAGCGTCGAACGCAACGCGAACTGATATTCGGCACGCACGCCGCGTAGCGCGAGCTCGGCGGCGGCAGCGCTCTGTGCGTTCGCATCGACCTGCGCGCGGGCGCTCACCAGCGCCGCCCAGGCGCTGTCGGCGGCCCGCAACGCCTCGCGTCCCGCCGCATCGCTGTCGAAGCGGGCGGCGCGGTAGGTGGCGCTCGCTTGGCGGACCTGCGAGGCGACGAGCCCGCCGGTGAGGATCGGCACATGCAGCGACAAGCCCGCGCTCGCGGCGCTCGCGAAGCTCCGGTCGGCCGATCTGCCGAGGTCCACATCGCGAGCGTAGCCGCCGCCGAGAGTCACCGACGGCGCCCCGTTCGCCCGCGCCTGATCGACCCGCGCGGCATCTGCCTCGGCCGTGTGCAGCGCCTCCCGGTAGACCGGATTGGCCGCGAGTGCCCCCGACCGCGCCTGATCGAGCGTTCCCGGCAGCGAGCGCAATGATGCCGGCGGGGCGGCGAGCGGGCCCGGATCCTGTCCGACGACGGCGCGATATTGCGCCGTGTCCATGGCGAGGGCGGCCTGATTGGCGGCCATCGTCGCGGCGGCTGCAGCCCGCTGAGCCTCCAACCGGGCGACGTCGGTCCGAGTGGCGTTGCCGAGCTTAAAGCGTGTGCGGCTCTCGGCGACCTCGTTGTCGAGGAGTGCTATGTCGGCCTGGGCGATCTCGACCGCCTGCTGGTCGTAGAGGAGGTCGGCATAGGTGGCGATCACCTCTTCGAGGACAGTCGCTTCGGTATCGCGCACGCCTTCCGCGCCTGCCGCGACGTCACCCTGGGCGGCGCGTACCGCGGAGCGCACCCGTCCGCCGGTCCAGATCGGCAGGCTGGCGGAGACGGCCGCTGCGCCGCCCTTGCCGAAGTCGAACCGGTCGTAGCCGCCGGTCGCATCCGCGGCTGCGGTCAGCCGGCCGCCGGCACGGGCCTGCTCGGCAGTCTCGGCGAGCGCCTCCTGACGGGCATGGGCGGCGGCGAGCGTCGGATTGGAGGCGTAAGCCGCCGCGATCGCCTCGGCCAGCGTCTCGGCGTCGGCACGAGCGGCGAGCGAAGCCGCCGCAAACAGCATCAGGCAACATTTATTCATGGCGGAGCGCCCAGGCCGGCGCGGCGCGCGCGGCACGGAGCGACTGCGCGACGACCGTCAGCACGGCGATGGCGAGCGCGAGTAACGTCGCCGCCACGAAGTACAAGGGCGACAAGGCGATCGGGTCGTCGAACCCGGCGAGCCAGGTGCGCATCGCCACGAAGGCGAGCGGCCAGGCGAACAGGTTGGCGATCAGCACCGGACGCAGGAACTGGCCGACGAGCAACTTGACGATGTCGGCAGAGGACGCGCCAAGCGTCTTGCGGATGCCGATCTCCTTTACCCGCCGCGCCGTGTTGAACGAGGCCAGCCCCCACAGCCCGACGCAGCCGATCGCCACCGCCAGCGCCGCCCCGATGGTGAAGAGGTTCGCGGCATGATCGTCCTGCGCGTAGAAGGTGTCGAGCCGCTGGACGGCGGTCGCGGCATCGAACGGCACCTGCGGCGCGGAGGCCCGCCACGCCTGTCGAGCGGCATCCAGCATCGCTTTCGGATCGCCGCTGAAGCGGACGAGCGCGATGGCGCTGGGAAGATCCCGCCGCGCGAAATCGTACATGGTCGCGGGAATATGTTCTCGCGGCGACCCGAAGCGCATGTCTTCGATCACGCCGATGATGGTTTTGGGCGTGGCGCCGCCGAAGGATTTGCCGATCGCGGCTTCGGGCGAGGCGAAGTGGAGGGCGCGCGCGGCGCTGCGGTTCAGCACCACGTTGGTGGGGATGGGGCCGTTCGGGCTGGCATCGGCGCTGGCGAGATTGGCATCGAAGTCCCCGACACGGGCAGGATCGAACAAGCGCCCGGCCAGCAGCCTTGCGCCGACCACGTCGAAGAAGCCGGTTGTCGCCTCGAAGAACTGGATGGACGGACCGGGGCCCGGGACGCCAGGCACCGCGAAATTGTTCGACGAGGTAAAGAAGCCGTGGCCGGGCACGCTGTTGCCGACGCTGACCGCCTCGACCCCCGGCAATGTCGCGAGCCGGTGGACGATGGTGTCGCGCTGACCGGACGTGAGGCTGCTGCTCGACAGCGAGCGCACCACCAGCAGGTTCTGCCGTTCGTAGCCGATGTCGGCGGCGCGGAAGTGCCGCGTCTGCGCCACGAGCACCATGGTGCCGACGACGAAGGCGATCGCGATCGCGAACTGAGCCACCACCAGTCCCTCACGCACGCGCGCGCCCGCACGGCCACCACCGGGCGAGCGCGCCGAGGCGAGCACCGCCGCTGCGGGGAAGCGCGAAAGGATCAAGGCCGGATAGATGCCGGCGAGCACCCCTACCACGAGCACCAGCGCCACCAGCGGCAGCAGCACGCCGCGGGCGCCCACATACTGGATGGTGAGCGGCAGCCCCGCTGCGGCGTCCACCAGCGGGAGACCCAGCTCGGCCAGCACGAGGCCGACGAAGGCGGCGAGTGCGGTGGTGGCGATCGCCTCGCCGACATAGTGCCGCGCAAGCGTCGCACGATCCGCGCCGAGTACCTTGCGCATGGCGACCTCGCGGGCGCGCATGCCGGCGCGTGCGGTCGCCAGATTGACGTAGTTCACGATCGCGATGAGCAGCGTCAGGATGCCGACGATGCCAAGGGTTAGCACCGTCAGCCGCGAGCCCGGCTGCTCGAAATGCACGTCGACCAGCGGCTTTACCGACAGAGACAGGGTGTAGCCGGACTCGTCGGGCGTCTCGCTCTGCGCGTGGCGGGCAACAACATCGGCGAGTTGCCCATTGAAGCGTTGCGCAGCTCCTGCGTCTGTCAGCCGCACGTAGGTTCGTGGGCCGCTATAGTTCCACTGGTGATCCCCCTTGTAGAGGAGGCTCGCTCTGTCTTCGGTCGGCACCAGACGGGCGAGCAGATCGAAATCCAAATCGGTGTCGCCGGGCAGTTCCTTGATCACGGCGGCGATCCGGTAATTGTGCGCCATGCCGTTGACGGTGACGGTCAGGCTCTGCCCGACGGCGGAGCGGCCGCCGAAATATTTGGCGGCAGTGCGTTCCGTCAGGATGACGTTCGCTGGGCTGTCGAGCGCGCCGCGCGCGTCGCCTTCCACCACCGGCAGGTCGAACAGCTTCAAGAAATCCGGGTCGACCAGGGCGATCCGCTCGCGCACCCCGACGCCGTCCTTGACGACGGTGCCGTCGAGCGGTTCGAGCCGCGTCCCCACGGTCTCCGGCAGATCGCGGCTGATCGCACTCCACGCCGCGACCGGCGTGCTCTGGCGGGCGCGCAAATCGGAATTGTCGTCGGAATAATGGCTTTCGATGAGGTAGAGTTCGTCGTGATGCGGCAGCCAGGTTTCGTAGCCGGTCTCGAACCGCACGTAGAGCGCCAGCACCAGGAACACGGCGATGCCTACGCCCAGGCCGCCGATGTTGAGCGCCGCGTAGAGCTTGTGGCGGGTGAGCGCGCGGTAGAAGGTGAGGAGGGCCAAGCGGTTCACGGGTGCTGCTCCTGCTGGCTTAGATCGCGCGGGCGACGGACGAGACGATCCGTCCGTCGAGCATGTCGATGCGGCGGCGCGCGATGTCGGCATGGGCGGGCGAGTGGGTGACCATGACGATAGTCGCGCCCTCGGCGTTCAGGCTGGTCAGTATGTCCATCACCTGGGCGCCGTTCTCGGTATCGAGGTTGCCGGTCGGCTCGTCGGCCAGGATCAGCTTGGGATTGCCGACGATCGCGCGCGCGATCGCCGCGCGCTGTTGCTGGCCGCCGGAAAGCTGGTGTGGGAAGTGGCGCGCGCGGTGCGAGATGCCGACCCGGTCCATGGCGGCGGTGACACGCGCCCGTCGGTCGCCGCCTACGTCCTTGCGGTAGGCGAGGCCGAGCTCGACATTCTCGGCGATGGTGAGCTCGTCGATCAGGTTGAAGCTCTGGAAGACGAAGCCGAGCGTGGCGGCGCGAAACTTGGCAAGTGCCGCCTCGTCTAGGGCGGCAAGATCCTGGGTGCCGAACAGATACCGTCCCGTGCTCGGCCGGTCGACGGTGCCGAGCGTGTTGAGCAAGGTCGACTTTCCACAGCCCGACGGCCCCATGATCGCGACGAATTCGCCGGCGGCGACGTCCAGGTCGATGTCGTGGAGCGCCGTGGTCTCGACCTCGTCGGAGACGTAGCGGCGCTGGATGTTCTCGAGGCGGATCATGCGCTTGGCCCTTCAGCGGATGTTGATGACGTCGCCCTTCAAGGCCGACATGTTCGAGGTGACGATGCGGTCGCCCGGCGCGAGACCGGAGAGGATCTCGACCTGTTCTGGATTACGCGCGCCGACGCGGATCACGCGCCGCCGGGCGACCCGGCCGGAGGGATCGAGCACCAAGGCGGAGGTGCCGCCGCCCGCATCCAGCCAGCCGCCGGTGGGCGCCACCAGAACGGCGCGCGTCGAGCCGAGCGTCACCCGCACGTCCATCGCCTGGCCGCGGTTGAGGTTCGCGGGAGGTGGCCCACGGAAGCCCAGCTCGATGCGGAAGCGGCCATCGCTGACGGCCGGCAGCACCTTGCTGATGACCAACGCCAGGCCATTGTCGCCGGCTGCCGGTTGGCCGGTACGGACGCGTCCCAGATAATATTCGTCGACGTCGGCGACGAGCTTCCAGGCGCCGCTGCTGTCGACCTGGCCGACCTGTTCGCCGGCCTTGAGCATCTGGCCGGGCTGGATCGTGAAGTTGGTCAGCCGCCCGGCGACCGGCGCACGGACGACCAGCGCGTCGAGGCTCCCCTCGACGGCGGCGAGATTGCCGGTCAGCCTCGCCCGTGTATCGGCCAGCCGCTGCGCCTGGGTGGCGGCGATGCGAGCCTCTGCCGCCTGACCGGAGCGGAGCTGGCCAAGCCGGTGGTCCTGGTAGTCGGCCTGCTCGCGATAGCTGGCGACGCCCGCATCCGAGACGAAGCCCTGGTCGTGGAGTTGCTGCTGGACGGACAGGTCGCGCTTGGCCTTGACCAGGTCGTAACCAGCGGACGCCGTTTGGGTCGCCCGGTCGAGGCGGCTGCGCTCGAGCGCGAGATCGTCGCCGGAGACGGTGCCGAGCTGGCTGGCGATGGTCGCCTCGCGGGTCAGGATGTCGAGCTTCAGGGCCGGGTTGGCCAGCGTCGCGAGCGGTTGGCCGGTGGCGACGCTGGCGCCGTCCTGCACCAGCAGCTTCTCGACCTGGCCGCCCGAGACGGCACCGACGAAGGTGGTGACCGCCGGCGCCACGGCGGCGCGCGTCGGCAGGTAATCGTCGAACGGCGCGCTCCGGACTACCCCGGTCTCGACGTCCGCGGCGGCGACGTTGGTCGAGCCGAACGCCGGGAGCAGCCGCCAGGCGAGCAGCGCCAGCAGCAGCACTGCCGGCACCGCCGCCAGCCGGATCAGCCGCTTGCCACGCCGGGGCTGCTCGATGCGGCGGTCCATGCCCGCACCGGTCGGTCCCGGCGGCGCGGAGGATCGATCGGGGGCCGTCATGGGCGCGATCCTGCGGGCAGGTGTCCGCCAGCGGACAGTTGCTGTCCGTATCCGGACAGCTCCGTGCGGAATGGATGGGCGCGGACAGGCTCGCGCCCTGCAGCAGAGCCTGCCGCGCGCCGGCTGCAGCGGCTTGCGAAGGAGAAGCGGGGAATAAGCATGGCTCGATCGTTCTGCCTCGGCCCGGCGGAGTGCGCGGGTCGAGCCATGCGGTGCAGGAGCCGTGCCAAACCTGCAGACGGCCGCGGCGGCAGACATGGCACGGAGATTGGATGGCGGACCGGAAACCTGCGAAAGATACCCACCATGGCGATCGACAAGACCTATGCGCTTTGCCTGATCGTCGATGACGACGCCGATATCCTGCTGGCGGCGCGGCTGGTGCTGCGCGACCTGTTCGAAGAGGTCCTGACCTTTCAGGCGCCGGCCGAGGCGCTCGCGGCGATGGAGCGCCGGCTGCCGGATGTGGTGCTGCTCGACGCCAACTTCGCCCGCGGCGCCACCGACGGCGCGGAAGGGTTCCGCTGGCTCGCAAATATGCGCACGCTGGACCCCGACGCGGCAGTGGTGGTGATCACCGCCCATGCCGGCATCCAGATCGCGGTGGAGGCGATAAAGCAGGGAGCGACGGACTTCGTCTCGAAGCCGTGGGCCAATACGCGCCTCCTCGCGATCGTGCGCAACGCCGCGGCCGTGCGCCGTTCGCGCCGCGCCGTCGGTCCTGGCGCGGCGGAGCGGCCGGATACAGGCGGGGGCGGCGCAATGCTGGGCGGATCGGCGGCAATGGCGCGCATCCAGTCGCTGATCGAGAAGGCGGCGCCGACCGAAGCGAACGTCCTTATCCTGGGCGAGAACGGGACCGGCAAGGAACTGGTCGCCCGCGAGCTTCACCGGCTTTCGCGCCGCGCCGGCGGCACCTTGCTGTCGGTCGATCTCGGTGCGATCGCCGAGAGCCTGTTCGACAGCGAACTGTTCGGACACGCCAAGGGCGCCTTCACCGATGCGCGGACGGATCGCGTCGGGCGGCTCAAGGCGGCGGACGGCGGCACCCTGTTCCTCGACGAGGTCGGCAACCTACCGCTCCATCTCCAGCCGAAGCTCCTCACCGCGCTCGAGCAGCGCAAGGTCACGCCGGTGGGCGCAACGAGGCCCGTCGATATCGACGTGCGCGTGATATCCGCGACCAACCTGCCGCCCTCGGCGCTGGGCGACGAGGCGCGCTTCCGCAAGGATCTGCTGTTCCGGCTGAACACGGTTGAGATCGAGCTGCCACCGCTCCGCGAACGGCGCGAGGACATACCGCGGCTGCTCGCGCACTTCCTCGATTTCTACGCGCGCAAATACGGCAAGCCGCAGCGCGGGGTGCCCGAAGCGGTGATAGCGGAGCTGGCGGCGAACGACTGGCCCGGCAACGTGCGGGCGCTGCGCCATGCGGCCGAGCGGGCGGTGATCCTGGCCGAGGGGGCCGAGTTCTCCAGCGCGGATTTCCCGATCCCCCGACACGCGGTTCCCACGCCAGCACCGGCGATGGCTGCGCGCGAGGATGCCGACCTCAACCTCGAACGCGCCGAGCGCCGTCTGATCGAGCACGCGCTGAAGAAGAACGGCTACAATATCTCCAATGCCGCAGCCGAGCTCGGCCTGACCCGGGCGACACTCTACCGGCGGATGGAGAAGCATGGGCTTTAGCCGGCGGTTCTCGGGCGGCTATGGGTGGCCGGCACTGCTGCTCGCTGCCGATCTCGCGCTGCTGGCGTGGCTGCTGCCGCATCCCGGCCTGGCGGCGACAAAGCTGCTTGTGGCGTTGATCGCGGCGGCCATGGTGTGGCGGCTGTGGGAACGGACGCGGCGCACCAACTTGGCGCTGGCGCGGTTCGTCGCCTCGCTCGGTCAAGGCGACCTGGCGCAGATGTTCGGCCGCAGGGGCCGGGGCGGCGGCTTCGACGAACTGGCCGCCGCCTTCGACGAGGCGATGGGCCGGCTGCGCCGCGAACGCCTCGCCAGCGCCGCCGAGAACCGCTTTTCCGCGGCGCTGGCCGACGAGGCGCCGACCCCGCTGCTCGCGGTGTCGCCCGATGGTATCGTCAGCCTCGCCAACAAGGCCGCGCGCCGGCTGTTCCGGCACTCCGATGGCCGACACGCGCGCGAGTTCGCCCGCTACGGCGGTGCGCTGGCCGACGCGCTGCTGACGACCGCGCCGGGCACGCGGCGCACGATCCGGGTGCTCTGGGACGGCCTGCCGCAGCGCGCGCTGCTCGCCGCCTCGACGGTCGAGCGGCAGGGGCAGCCGTGGCGCATCGTCTCAATCCAGATCATCCAGCGCGAGCTCGATGCGGCCGAAATCGCCACCCAGGCCGACCTCGTCCGGGTCCTCACCCACGAGATCATGAACTCGATCACGCCCGTCACCTCGCTCGCGATCAGCGCGGCGGCGCTGATGGACGCGGCCGAACAGGGTGACGCGGCCGCCGGAGCCGACGCCCGCCGAGCGGTCGAGACGTTGTCGCGGCGGGCCGAGAGCATCTCCCACTTCGTCGAGACCTATCGTGCGTTTAGCCACTCGCCGTCGATCGCGCCGTCGCGATACGCGGTAGCGCCATGGATCGAGGAACTCGCGCGGTCGTTCGCCGCCACGCCGCAAGCCGAAGGAGTCGCGGTAGTCGTTTCGGTTGAACCGGAAACGCTGACCATGAACGCCGATGCGGACCTGCTCGGCCAGGTCGTGCTCAACCTGCTCAAGAATGCCGGCGAGGCGGCCCGCGCCCATGCAGCGGCACCGCGCGTCACGCTTTCCGTTGAGCGGAGCCAAAGCGCGCGCGTCCGGATAACTGTCACGGACAATGGACCCGGCGTCGCCAAGGAGCTGGTCCACGACATCTTCCTGCCCTTCTTCACGACGAAGCCATCCGGCACCGGCGTGGGGCTGAGCTTTGCTCGGCAGATCGTCCTCCTCCATGGCGGCGATCTCTCGCTGCGGCCGCGGGCGGATGGAGAAAGCAGGTTCGAGATCCTGCTCTGATGCTAGCGGCAGGGCTCGCACCGTGGCACAGGGGCGTCTCAGGGGAACAGGTCAGATCGAGTATCTTTCTATCGTCTCACCTGAGCATCGTGCGCGCGTCGCTTGCGAGCGGCAGCCGAGACCCAGACGCGGAAGCGCGGCTCGAAGGGCGAAAGTTGGGACTTAGCCGACGTGCAGATTTCGGGTGACCTGACGCGGATAGCTGCCGCTCCCTACATGGCCGGCTTCCCCAAAAGGATCGATTTTAGGGAATTGCAGCCGATGGTCCGATGACGTAGCACGCTCGCGTTCTCGGGAGTTTTCGAAATGATCCAGCGTCACCGCTAAAGCGGCAAAGCACACGCCAGCGGAGCAATCCACCGACTGGACCCTGGTTCGAGAGCATCATGCAGAGACTGAACAACAAGACGTGCGTCGTCACTGGCGCTGCGCGCGGCATCGGCCGCGCGATCGCGGCCCACTTCCATGACGAAGGTGCCGTAGTCATCGTCACCGACATTGACGAAGCAACGGGCGCGACGACGGCTGCCGAAATCGGCTGTCGGTTCGAACCTCTCGATGTGCGGGAGGAGGCCGACTGGTCGCGGTTAGCCGGCATCATTCCCGTGGCCGACGTGGTGGTCAACAATGCCGGCGTGACGGGGTTCGAAGCGGGCATGGCGCCTCACGACCCGGAACACGCCAGCCTTGCGGATTGGCGCGAGGTTCACAGGGTAAACCTAGACGGGACGTTCCTCGGCTGTCGCTACGCGATCAGCGCGATGAAGGAGGCAGGGACAGGCTCCATCATCAACATATCCTCTCGCTCGGGGTTGGTCGGCATTCCCGGCGCGGCGGCTTATGCCTCGTCCAAGGCCGCAATCCGCAACCATAGCAAGACGGTCGCGCTCTACTGCGCCCAGCAAGGGTGGCAGATACGCTGCAACTCGATCCACCCGGCCGCCATTCTAACGCGGATCTGGGAGCCGATGCTTGGAACCGGTCCGGATCGCGACGCTAGGATGCAGGCGTTCGTCGCGGACACGCCGCTGAAGCGGTTCGGGATGCCTGATGAAGTCGCAGCCATCGCGGTAATGCTCGCGTCGGACGAAGCGACCTATGTCACCGGGACGGAAGTAAACATCGACGGCGGGCTGCTGGCTGGCTCTGCCGCTTCACCTGGCTAACGGCGATGGCAGGCGTGGTCGATCACGCCCACCGTCAATTCCCGAAAGGTCGAGCGGGAAAGCCGGATATGTCGACACCGCTGGCAAGCCGTTTCCCCATAACTGTTCCCGATTGCCAGCGTTGTTATATGGCATAGCTGTTGGGAGCCGCAGCGCCGTAGACCCTATCGTTTCACGCCGGGCCGCCGGACCTCGCGCGCCGCTCCGATTGCAGTATTCGCGAGGCGAGCAGCCGATCACGCGCTTGAATGCGGTGCTGAACGCGCTCTCCGAGAGGTAGCCGAGCGCTGGAGCGATGCGGGAGATGGAATGCCCCCGTTCTCCAGTCTGTCGCAGGCCAGCAGCATGCGCCACCGGGACAGATATTCCATCGGTGTCTCGCCGACGACTTGCCTGAAACGCAGCGCGAAGGTCGAACGCGACATACCCGCACTCTGGCCGAGCTCGCGCAATGTCCAGTGCCGGGCAGGATCGGCGTGCATCGCAGTGACCGCCTGACGCAATTACTCGTCGGCCAAGGCATAGAACCAGCCGGTACCTCCGCCGAAACCGTCGGTCATGTGCACGCGCAGCGCCTGCACCAGCATCATATGGGCGAGGTGCTGCGCGATGAGACTGCCGCCGGGCTGGGCGCTGCGAAGCTCTTCCATCATGCGGTCGATCGACCAGCGCAACGCCGTCTGGTCCGACTCTTTACGGATATGCACGACGGGCGGCAACAACCCCAGCAGCATATCGGCATGATTGCCGCTGACCGCGAAGCGGCTGCCGACCAGGGAGAAGCTGCCCCCTTCATTGACCGTCACCACGCCGCCCGACCTCGCAGTGGGGAAGATCGCGGACGCGTTGACCGAAGGCATGCCGAGGTCACTCGCGAGACGAAAGGGGCGCCCGCTCGGCAGGACGAAGCAATCGCCTTCCTCGAGCCGCACGGCGTCCGCGACACCCTCCACCGCGAGCCAGCAGCCGCCCGAGCGGATGACATAGCATTTGATCTGCTTGTGCTGGTCGCCGAACTGGATCGACCAGTCTCCCCCGGCTTCGAAACCCGAAGAGATGGTGCTGCGCGGCTTCAGCAGCGACAGGAGCTCGGAAAGCGGATCCATCGGAATTTCCGGACGATCGCAAAGGTATCACGGATCATGGAGCATGGCCCGTCCAAAACACCGTGCCTACCTCCGGTGCGATAGACAAGGACCTCGCGCAGCCGCCGACATCGCCGCCCTCGTGGTCTGCCGCAAGACAAGGAACACCCCATGATCGTCGTTACCGCCCCCACCGGCCAGATCGGCCATCAGGTCGTCGAGAAGCTGCTGGAGCAGGGTGCCGCCGTCCGCGTAATCGTGCGCGATCCCGCCAAGCTGCCGGAGACCGTGCGCGCGCGTGTCGAGGTGGTCGAGGGATCGCACGCGGACGCCGACGTCGTGAACCGCGCGTTCGAGGGCGCCGAGGCCGTCTTCTGGCTCGTGCCGGCCGATCCGAAAGCGGAAAGCGTTGCGGCCGCTTACGTCGATTTCTCCCGTCCCGCCGCTACAGCGTTGAAGGCACATGGCGTGAAGCGCGTCGTGCTCGTTACCGCGCTCGGCCGGAATACACCCGTCGTCGAAAAGGCGGGCTATGTCACCGCCTCGCTTGCGATGGACGATCTGATCGCCGCCACCGGCGTCGACCTGCGGGCGCTGACCATGCCGTCCTTCATGGACAACATCCTCATGCAGGCCGCCGCGATCAAGAACCAGGGCCTGTTCTTCTCGCCGATCTCAGGCGACCTGAAGCTGCCGAGCTGCGCCACTCGCGACATCGCCGCCGTGGCGACCCGCTGGCTGACCGACAGCAGCTGGAGCGGCCAGGAGGAGGTCGCGGTGCTGGGGCCCGAGGACATCTCGTTCAACGACATGGCGGCGATCGTGTCCGACGTGCTCGGCAAGCCGGTGCAGTTCCAGCAGATTTCGTTCGAGAACTACAAGGCGCGGTTCCTCAAGTTCGGCTTCTCCGGCGCGATGGCGCAGGGCATGACCGACATGGCCGAGGCCAAGAACCAGGGCACCGATCTCGGCGTCGAGCGGACCCCGGAGAACACCACCCCGACCAGCTTCCGCCATTGGTGCGAAGAGGTCCTGCGGCCGGCAATCCTCGGCTGACTTTCAGGAAGACGCCATCATGCAGATGACGGGCAACACCATCCTCATCACCGGCGGCACCAGCGGCATCGGTCGAGGCCTCGCCGAAGCCTTTCACAAGCTCGGCAACCAGGTGGCGATCGCCGGCCGGCGTCAGGACCGCGTGGACGAGATCATGGCAGCCAATCCCGGCATGCTCGGCTTCCAGCTCGACGTGCAGGATCCGGCCGCGATCGACGCGTTCGCCACGCGCGTCCGTGAGGCGCTTCCCGACCTCAACGTCCTGGTGAACAATGCCGGCATATCGCGGCCGGAGAGCCTGACGACCGAGCCCGCGGACCTGTTGGTCTCGCGCGACATCATCGAGACCAACATCATGAGCGTGCTGCACATGACCGCGGCTCTGCTCCCGGCGCTGAAGACAAAGCCGGGGGCAACGATCATCACGACCACCTCCGGCCTCGCCTTCGTGCCGCGCAACAACTTCCCGACTTATTGCGCCAGCAAGGCGTTCCTCCATTCGTGGCTGCAATCGCTGCGGGTCCAGCTCCGCGGCGCGGTCGAGGTTCTCGAGCTGGCACCGCCCTACGTGCAGACGGAACTGAGCGGCCCGCACCAGTCGACCGATCCTCACGCCATGCCGCTGGTCGCCTACATCGACGAGGTGATGCAGCTTCTCGCCGATCCCAACCCACCGGGCGGAGAAATCCTCGTCGAGCGCGTCAGGGGCGAGCGCTGGGCCGAGCGCGACGGCGATTATGCCCGACGGTTCGCGGCCTTCAACGGAGCCTGAGCCTCACTGCGCTACAGACCGAGCGTGTTCGCATCAGCACCCGCTTCGGTCCGGAGCGGGCAAAAGGGACCCAGTTCCAGACGCTCACGGCCGATTTACAGCTTCCCGGAAGCGGACATCTGTTTATCGATGCAACAGCCGATTTCCTGCGAGCGGGATCACGCGGCGTCGTGGCGCGACATCTAGCCGGCGACGAACTTCCCGAAGCGGACGTTTATTCGCTTTCCTCACGTCCGAGTACGACGTGCGTCGCGAGGTCCGTGGCGGTGGCTTCCAGCACGCGGTAGCCAAGGGCAGGGAGGTCCAAGCCCTCGAACATCGCCTCGCCGCGTCCGAGGAGGACAGGCGAAAGCGCGAGGTGCAGTTCATCGATCTGGCCGGCCCGCAGGTATTGGCGAACGGTCGAGACGCCACCTCCGATCTTGACGTCACGTGTTCCGGCGGCGTCGCGTGCGCGCTCGAGCGCGGCGTCGATCCCGTCTGTGACGAAGTGGAACGTGGTGCCGCCCTCCATCACGAGCGGCTCGCGGGCATAGTGCGTCAGGACGAACGTCGAAGCGTGATAGGGCGGATTATCTCCCCACCAGCCCTTCCAGCTGTCGTCCGGCCATTCCCCGCGCACGGGACCGAACATGTTCCGGCCAAGGATGAAGGCACCGAAGCCATCCATCGAGCGGTGGGCGAACGCCTCGTCCACGCCCTCCGAACCGCCGTCCTGACCGACCATGGATTTGAAGGTCTTCGTTCCGAAGAACCAGTTGTGAAGCTCCGTGCCGCGCTCTCCCAGGGGATTGGGAAGGCTCTGTTCCGGGCCCGCCCCAAAGCCATCCAGGGACAGCGCGAACCCTGCGACCCTGACACGTCCTACCTTGGCCTTCGTCATGCCTTGCACCTCCCATTGACAGACAAGTTGAGTTTTCGCAGTCGGTGAAGGACTGCTGGCCCTGATGGAGTCCGCGAGCTGGGTCCCATTCCTTTCACCAGGCTATGACGCCTTGAACGTCCGCTGGGTTGTCCCTGCTCCCGGTCTGACCGGTTCGCCATCACATCGCATCGCGCTTGCAACCTCGTGAAGCTGGTTTCCTTTGCCTGGGTGGTTTCCAGCTAGATCGTCATGCTGCGAGCCTGGGCTGATGCCCGGCCCGGTATGTTTCGCCGCGCGCCATGATCGCCCAGACCACCCGGGCGGTTCTATTCGCCATGGCGACCGTCGCCACGCGCGTTGGCTTGCGCGCGAGCAGCGCTACAAGCCGTGGATCGGCGGTATCCGGCTTGCGCTTCACGTCGTGGCCCAACCTGGCCAGCTCGCGAGCCCAATGATGCGCCGTGCCGCACGCCTCCATGCCGACAAGACAAGGCGGTAGCTTCGCGAAGAATGGCAGAACCTGCGCTCGTCGCAGCGTCCTGCGGACAACAACGTTGCCCTCCGGATCAACGCCGTGAACCTGAAAAACGTTCTTGGCCAGATCGAGGCCGATCGTGCTAATCTCCATGTCGGGTGGCTCCCTTATGCTCGTGAATGCCTGACAGCCTTCACACCTTGGCACCTCGATGCCGTGAGCGGGAGCCATCCACCTCATCTATTCAGGTTTCGCTGCCGGCTTGCCCTCGAGCGCTCACTGGCGCCATCGCAATATCGCAAACAAGCGTGAATGGCTCGAAAGGCGGATCCAGTCTGGCGGACTCTTCGCATTTCGCCATCGAGGTCGGACGGCTCGGATGAGACAGCAGGATCCTCCTCATGCTCCGACGCAGGCGGCCGAGGTGGCTGCGCTCTACGATCTCGCGCGGAGCATGATCACCTACGAATTGCCGACCGGCGTGCTGACGGCGTTCATCGGCACGCCGTCCTTCGCCTGGCTGCTCTACCATAGCCGGTTGCGGGGGCGGGAGCGTGAGTGAGGCGGCGATCGCCACCGACGGGCTCGGCTTCGGCTATCGGCCGGGCGAGTGGGTCCTGCGCCATGTCTCGATCGATCCTGCCCAAAGGCAGCGTCACCGCATTGCTCGGCCCCAACGGGCGCGGCAAGACGACCCTGCTCAAGCTCCTGCTCGGCATTCTGAAGCCGACAGAGGGCAGCCTCCGCCTCGCTGGGCGTGCTGCCTTCATCCCCCAGCTGTTCCGCACCGCCTTCGCTTACACGGTGCTCGAAATGGTGCTGATGGGTCGCGCCCGCCAGGTCGGCCTCTGGTCGCAGCCGACCGGCACGGACGAGGCCGCCGCGCTCGCGGCGCCCGATCGGTTCGGCCTGGCCGATCTCGCCGCGCGGCCGTTTGATCAGATCTCGGGCGGCCAGCGCCAGCTCGCCGTCCTCGCCCGCGCGATCGTGTCCGAGGCCGAGATCATCATCCTCGACGAACCCTGCTCCGCACTCGATCTGCGCAATCAGGCGCTGGTCCTCGAATGGATCCGCCGCCTTGCCGACGCGCATGGCCTGACCGTGCTGTTCAGCACCCACGCGCCGCAGCATGCGTCCGCCATGGCCGCGACCATGTGATGCTGATGTTCGGCGCGGAGGATTACGCCGTCGGCACCCGGGATGAGGTGCTCAGCGAGGTCAATCTGGAGCGGCTCTACGGTGTACCCGTCCGCCGTGCTAGCGACTCCGGCGGCCGAACCGCGGGCTTCCTCCGCTTGCTTCCGACCCGGTCACGCTGACGGACGCTCGTCGGCCAAGAGATGAGGTATAATCCGCACAAGTGAGTTCAAGCGGCCGGCAAGTCGACACCGCAACATGAATAGTGTCCGATTCCGGAAAGCCGCGAGGGCCGCTCGAACGTCCGGAGTTGGGTCGACACGGACGCACTCTCAAAAAATAATCGGATGGGTGTCACACAGCCGGGTGCTGTCTCGTCATGCCTGCAGACTTTACGAAGGGACTGCTCACATGGCCGGACGTATCAACCCCTATACCGCGGCGCCTGACACGCTGAAGGCGTGGAAGGGCTTCTCGAACCAGGTTGCCGACAGCGGGCTAGAGAAGCCCTTGCTTGAGCTCGTCAAGATCCGTGCATCGCAGATCAACGGGTGTGCCAATTGCCTCAACATGCACACCTACGAAGCACGGCAAGCGGGCGAGACCGACCAGCGGATCGCGGTCCTGGCGGCCTGGCAGGAGGCGCCCTGCTACACTGAGCGTGAGCGAGCGGCGCTCGTATGGACCGAGCACATGACGCTGGTTGCCGACAAGCGCGCCCCGAAGGATGTGTATGATCGCCTGACAGCGCAGTTCAGCAAGGAGGAGCAGGTCAATCTCACCATGGCAATCATCGTCATCAACGGCTGGAACAGGCTGGCGGTGGGCTTCGACCTGTTCGCACCCGAGCTGGGCTGGAAGCAGTGAACAACGGCGCGGCCGCATTCCACGCCTTGCGGCCGCAGCTGCTGCGGGTGGCCTACCGCATGCTGGGCTCCATGGCGGACGCCGAGGACGTCCTTCAAGAGGCGTGGCTTCGCTGGTCCGGCATGGATCAGGAGACCATCCATGTGCCGGAAGCCTTTCTGCGCCGCGTGGTGACGAGACTGTGCCTGGATCACCTAAAGTCGGCTCGCGTCCAACGGGAAGAGTATGTGGGTCCCTGGCTGCCTGATCCGGTGGTGGAGCCGGAAGCGGTGGAAGACGTCACGCTTCCCTTGATGTTGGCGCTCGAACGGCTGTCGCCACTCGAGCGGGCAGCTTTCCTGCTGCACGACGTGTTCGGCGAGAGCTTCGACGACATCGCGGAAAGCCTGAGGCGAGAGCCCGCGGCGTGTCGCCAACTCGCTACCCGAGCACGCGAGCACGTTCGCGCTGAGAAGCCCCGCTTCGCCATTGAACAGAGGCACGGGTTGGAGATCGCCCAAGCCTTCTTCGCGGCATCACGTGGCGGCGAGATCGGTCGATTGGGTCAGATGTTGGCAGACGACGTCAGCCTCTACTCTGATGGTGGCGGCAAGCGGCCTGCCGCCGCCCGGGTGATGATCGGGTGGGGCGAAGTCACGCGTACGTTCGCAGCCATCCGTCACCTGATGCGCGGCCAGACGGGCGCGTTGGTCCGCTACGCTTATATCAACGGCTTACCCGGCTTCGTCACGCGTGAGCCTGACGGCATGCTCCAGACGACCGCGCTTCTGATTGACGATGACAAGGTGAAGGCGGTCTATGTGATGCGTAACCCGGACAAGCTCCAGCACCTGGAGGCTCGCCTTCACTAGACCTTGTTCCATAAGGAGCAGGGCACGTGAACGATGGCCGCTCTAAAGCTCCGAGCTTTCGTCGGCGAACGGAGTCGGACGGCCGCGCCGATCAGCTGAATGGGCGTCTGCTTTCGGGAAGCATGTTAGCGCCGCTGAATGTCAAAACTGGGTCGTCGCCGCTGTGAAGCGGATCACCGGTAGCCTGAGGCTTGGAGTTCGAACAGCTCCGCATAGCGCCCGCCGGCCGCGAGCAGCGCGGCATGCGTACCCGAGGCTTCTACCCGCCCGTCGCTGAGCACCAGATGCGATCGGCCATGCGCACGCTGGAGAAGCGATGCGAGATCAGCACCGCCGGGCGTCCGGCGCTCAACTCGCCGAAGCGCTGGAACACCTCATACCCCGCGCGTGTGTCCAGTGCGGCGGTGGGCTCGTCGAGGATCAGCACCTCGGCATCGCGCATGTAAGCGCGGGCAATCGCCATTTTCTGCCACTCGCCTCCCGACAGGTCGATGCCGTTGCGGAAGCGTTTGCCGATCATCTGGTCGTACCCGTCCGGCAGCTTGGCGACGACGCCGTCGGCGAGTGCTGCGGCAGCGGCGGCCTCGATCCGTTCTCGGTCGCCGCGCACCTCGATCCGGCCGACCGCGATGTTATCGGCGGCCGGCAGGTTGTATCGCACGAAATCCGGAAAGATCACGCCGATTGCGGCGCGCAGGGCGTCGAGGTCGTAGTCGCGCAGGTCCCGCCCATCGAGCAGCACACGGCCCTCGACGGGGTCGTAGAGCCGGGCGAGCAGCTTCACGAGCGTTGTCTTGCCGGCACCGTTTTCGCCCACCAGCGCCAGCACCTCGCCGGGCGCCAGTGCGAAGGACAGATGGCGCACCGCCCAGCGCTCCGCCCCGGGATAGCGGAAGCCTGCATCGTCGAACACGAAGCCCTGCCGGACGGGGTGCGGGAAGGGCAATGCGTCCTCCGACGACCTGATCCCCGGCACCGTGCGCAGGAACGAGAACAGGTCGTCGATATAGAGCGCCTGACCAGCCGTCGCCGAAAAGCCGGTCAGCAGTCCCTCCAGCAGCCCGCGCAGCCGCAGGAACGAGGCGGCGAGGAAGGTCAGGTCGCCGAAGGACAGCGAGCCGGTGACCGCGCGCCAGGCGATGTAGGCATAGGCCGCGTAATAGGCGATCGTGCCGAGGGCGGCGAAGCCGGAGCCCCATACCGCGCGGCGTAGCGCGAGGCGGCGGCTCGCATCGTAGGTGTCGCGCGAGATCGTGCGATAGCGATCGATCAGGAACGGGCTGAGGCCGAAGATCTTGACCTCCTTGGCCGTGTCCGCGCTCGCGGCGACCTGCCGGACATAATCCAGCTCGCGGCGTTGAGGCGTGCGCACGTAGCTGAGCGCGTAGCTCAGCGCATTGAAGTGCGCCTCGCCCAGGAACGAATGCACCAGTGCTACGGCGAGCAGCACCATCAGCCAGGGCGCGTAGACCACGAGGCCAGCGGCGAAGCTCACCACGGTGACGATGTCCTGCGCCTGTCCGAACAACTGCCCCATCAGCGACATGCGCCCGCTCGCCTGCATGCGCGCGCGGTCCATGCGATCTTGGAACGCCGCGTCTTCGAAATCGGCGAGGTCGAGGGTGGCGGCGTGCTCCATGAGGCGGACGCTGGCGTCGTTGCTGACCCGGTCGGAGAGCAGCCCATCGACCAGCGACACCAGCCGGCCAAGCAGGTCGGACCCGACCGCCAGCGCGAACTCGGCCAGGAGCAACGCTTCCAGCCGGCCGAGCAGGCCGGAGCCTAGCCAACCGGCAAGGCCCGCCGGGCGCACCGCGAGATGGTTCAGGTGGACCACCTCGTCGATGATGAGCTTGCCCACGAACAACGTCGCCACCGGCAGCAG
>CAXTTP010000011.1:0-25177 GCA_964247195.1 uncultured Sphingomonadaceae bacterium | reverse complement strand
ACATGGCGGCCGCGCTCATCAAGCACGAGCAGATCACCACCACGCTCGCCAAGGCGAAGGAGCTTCGGCCCTATGTCGAGAAGCTCGTGACGCTCGCCAAGAAGGGCGGCCTCGCCAATCGCCGCCTCGCCCATTCCCGGCTGCTCGACGACACCCAGCTGGTCAAGCTGTTCGACGTGCTCGGGCCCCGCTATGTCGACCGCGCGGGCGGCTACACCCGCGTCATTAAGGCAAATATCCGCGCCTCCGATGCCGCGGCGATGGCGATCATCGAGTTCGTCGATCGCGACACCTCCGCCAAGGGCCAGGATTCGGGCCCGGTCCTGTCCGACGACATGGACGAGGCCGCCTGATCGATCGGCCCGAGCACCGCCCCGAAATGAGCCGCGGCGGCTTGCGCCCCGCGGCTCTTTTCTTGTCTGCGCTCGCCAGTTGCGTCATTGCTGTCGGCATGGCCCGTTCCCCCAGCCGCTCCGCCGGACGCACCCCCGGGCGCCCGCCGCGCCGTTCCTCCCGGCCGCCGAGCGTCGAGCCGCCCGTCGCGGAGGCGGAAGCGCCGCCGCCCGGCACGATCGTCTATCCCGCGACCCATCGCGGCGATGTCGTCGAGCCGGCGTTCGGCGAGGAGGTCGCCGATCCCTATCGCTGGCTCGAAAACGACGTCCGTGTCGACCCGGCGGTCCGCGCCTGGGTCGAGGCCGAGAATGCGGTGACCGACCGCTATCTGGCGACCCTGCCCGGCCGCACCGGCATTACCGAGCGGCTGACCCAATTGTGGAACTTCGAGCGCTTCGGCATCCCGAAGGCGCGCCGCGGCCGCTATTTCTATACGCGCAACGACGGGCTCCAGAACCAGGCGACGTTGCACCTGCGCGATGGGCTCAGCGGCGCGGCGCGGCTGTTGATCGATCCCAATGGCTGGTCTGACGACGGCGCCACCGCGCTCGCCGAATGGGAGCCGTCCAAGGACGGTCGACGGCTCGCTTATGCGGTGCAGGACGGTGGTAGCGACTGGCGGACGCTGCGCGTGCTCGACGTCGACGCCGGCACGCCGCTCGACGACGAGGTCCGCTGGGTCAAGTTCTCGCACATCGCCTGGGCGCGCAACGGAGCGGGCTTCTTCTATTCGCGCTTCCCCGCGCCGGAAGCGGATGCGGCCCACCAGTCGCTCAATCTCGACCATGCCGTCTACTTCCACCAGCTGGGCACGGCGCAGGAGAAGGACCGGCCGGTCTATGCGACGCCTGACCGGCCGAAGCTCAACCACGTCGCCGAGGTGACGTCGGACGGGCGCTGGCTGGTGATCTACTCGACCGAGGGTACGGAGGCGCGGGTCGAGGTGACGCTGGTCGATCTCGCCAGCGCCTCGCCACGGCCGCGCACGCTGATCCGCAACCTCGAGAACAACTGGCAGCTCGCCGGCGTCCACGGCGCCACGCTCTACTTTCTCACCAATCTCGACGCGCCGCGCCAGCGGGTGGTCGCGCTCGAGGCTTCCGGCGACCTGCCGGCGATGCGCGAGATCGTGCCCGAGGACGCAGCGACGCTGGAATCGGTGTCGCTGGTCGGCGACCGGCTGATCGCCTCCTATCTCGTCGACGCCAAAAGCGAGACGCGCCTCTACAGCCGTGCCGGCAAGCTCACCGGCAGGGTCAAGCTGCCGGTGATCGGCTCGGTCGGCGGGTTCGAGGGCGAGACTGGCGATCCCGAGACCTTCTTCGCCTTCACCAGCTTCGCCACGCCGACCGCGATCTACCGCTTCGACAGCATGACCGGTGCGGTCACCCCGTTCGCCGAGCCAAAGGTCGGCTTCGATCGCGCCGGGTTCGTCGTCCGCGAGCATTTCTACGCGTCGCCGGACGGCACCCGGGTGCCGATGTTCGTCGCCCACCGCCGCGATCTCGACCTCGCCGCCGGTGCGCCGACGATCCTGTACGGCTATGGCGGGTTCAACGTCTCGCTGACCCCGGCCTTTTCGGTCGCCAACCTTGCCTGGATGGAGATGGGCGGCGTCTATGCGCAAGCCTCGATCCGCGGTGGCGGCGAATATGGCCGGACCTGGCATGACGGCGGCCGCCTGGCCAACAAACAGAACTCCTTCGACGATTTCATCGCGGCGGCCGAATATCTGGTGGCGGAGGGGATCACGCGCGCCGGCAAGCTCGCGATTCGTGGCGGATCGAACGGCGGGCTGCTCGTCGGCGCGGTCGTCAACCAGCGGCCGGACCTGTTCGCGGCCGCGCTGCCAGCGGTCGGCGTCATGGACATGCTGCGCTTCGACCGCTTCACTGCCGGCCGCTACTGGGTCGACGATTATGGCGATCCTGCTGAGGAAGCGGCATTCCGCGCGCTGCGCGCCTATTCGCCATACCACAACATCCGCGACGGCGCGGACTATCCGGCGATCCTCGTCACCACCGCCGACACCGACGATCGGGTCGTGCCGGGCCACAGCTTCAAATATGCCGCGGCGTTGCAAGCGGCAACTCTGGGCGCCAAGCCGCGCCTGATCCGCATCGAGACGCGCGCCGGCCACGGCGCGGGCAAGCCTACTGCCAAGCTGATCGAGGAGTTCGCCGACCTCTGGTCGTTCGCGGCACGCTGGACAGGGATGTCGGCGGAGGAGCCGGTCACGGTGGACGAACAGGCGCCCGCCTGAGGCTGCGCGGGCGTCGCTGGACAGCCGGCGGCGCGTTCCTTATCGGCTGCGCATGACAGCCCATCCCCAAGATTCGATCCTGATCGTCGATTTCGGCAGCCAGGTGACGCAGCTGATCGCCCGCCGGGTCCGCGAGGCCGGCGTCTATAGCGAGATCGCGCCGTTCACCACCGCCGCCGAGGCGTTCGACCGGCTCGCCCCGCGTGGCATCATCCTGTCCGGCGGCCCCGCCTCGGTGGTCGAGAGCGGATCGCCGCGGGCACCCCAGCATTTCTTCGAGGCCGGCGTGCCGATCCTCGGTATCTGCTACGGCCAGCAGACGATGTGCGCGCAACTCGGCGGATCGGTCAGCCAGTCTTCCGACAGCCGCGAGTTCGGCCGCTCCTTCCTCGGCGTGACGGGTGCCTGCGCGCTCTTCGACGGCCTTTGGCACGAGGGCGAGCGTCACCAGGTGTGGATGAGCCACGGCGACAAGGTCGATGCGCTGCCCGACGGCTTCGTGCCGGTCGCTTCCTCGGACGGCGCGCCGTTCGCGGTGACCGCGGACGAGGTGCGGCGCTTCTACGGCGTCCAGTTCCACCCCGAGGTCGTCCACACGCCCGACGGCGCCAAGCTGATCGCCAACTTCGCCCGGCACGTCTGCGGCCTGAGAGGCGACTGGACGATGGCCGAATTCCGCGCCGCCAAGGTCGCAGAAATTCGTCAGGCGGTCGGCGCCTCGCGGGTGATCTGCGGGCTCTCCGGCGGCGTCGATTCGGCCGTGGCGGCGGTGCTGGTGCACGAAGCGATCGGCGACCAGCTGACCTGCGTGTTCGTCGACCACGGCCTGATGCGGGCGGGTGAGGCCGATCAGGTCGTCGGCCTGTTCCGCGAGCATTACCATATCCCGCTCGTGCACGTGAATGCCGAGGCCCTGTTCCTGAACGGGCTGAAGGGCGTCACCGATCCGGAGGCCAAGCGCAAGTTCATCGGCAAGACCTTCATCGACGTTTTCGAAGCGGAAGCCCGCAAGATCGGCGGCGCCGACTTCCTGGCGCAGGGCACGCTCTATCCGGACGTGATCGAGAGCGTCAGCTTCACCGGCGGCCCGTCCGTGACGATCAAGAGCCACCACAATGTCGGCGGCCTGCCCAGCCGCATGAACATGAAGCTGGTCGAGCCGTTGCGCGAATTGTTCAAGGACGAGGTCCGCGTGCTCGGACGCGAGCTCGGCCTGCCCGACGTCTTCGTCGGCCGCCATCCCTTTCCAGGGCCCGGCCTTGGCATCCGCATTCCCGGCGAGGTCACCAAGGAGCGCTGCGACATCCTGCGCCGTGCTGACGCGATCTACCTGGAGGAGATCCGCGCCGCGGGCCTCTACGACGCGATCTGGCAGGCGTTCGCGGTGCTGCTGCCGGTCCGTTCGGTGGGCGTGATGGGCGACGGGCGGACCTACGACAATGTCTGCGCGCTGCGCGCAGTCACCTCGACCGACGGCATGACCGCGGACGTCTATCCGTTCGACGCCGCTTTCCTCGGCCGGGTGGCGACGCGGATCGTCAACGAGGTCAACGGCATCAACCGCGTCACCTACGACTACACGTCCAAGCCGCCCGGCACGATCGAGTGGGAATAATTCTGACGAGGCGGTCCGCGACCAAGCAGCCGCGCCCTCGCTGAGACCGGGACGTCAGGACGTATGCGGCGATCTCGCTGGCTTCGGCGGGTAGGCTATACGTTCGATGACGTATGACGTCGTTGCCGCGTTTCTGGCATGTTAGGGGACGCAACTCGGTATCACGGGGACATGATGGACGGAATTCGCGTAGGCAACAGGGTGATCGGCACGCAGGCGCCGGTCATCGTGGGCTGGGAAAACATCCCCAAAGTCCAAGGCGGCCCCGTGAAGCAGTTCGTCTTCACCTGGTTCCAGCCGGCGGTGCTGTTCGCCTTGGTTGCGTTCTGGTATTATGCACCCAATTCGATCGCCAAGGCGTCGACCGCCATCGGCATCCACATCGGCTTCACCATCCTGCTGCTGGGACTCGAGTGGGTGAACCCGCGCTTCGCCAGCTGGCAGCTGACCTGGAAGGAGCTCGTCACCGACCTCTTCTACGTGGGGCTCGGCTTTACGGTGCTCCGCATCGTCGACAATTACATCGGCAGCGATGTTGCCGTCGAGGCCATCCAGCACCATTTCAATGCCGAGAAATTCGGGTGGTTCCTCGGCATGCCGCTGCTGGTGCAGGCCTTCCTGATCTCATTCGTCTTCGATTTCGGGCAATATTGGATGCATCGCGCGATGCATAACTGGTATCCACTGTGGTTGCCCCATTCCGTGCACCACTACATTACCCAGTTGAACATCAACAAGGGCGCGGTAGGCAACCCGGTCGAGCTGTTCCTGATCGGCATCGGCATCGGCGGCTTCTTCGACTTCCTGCCAAGGGCCGCGCTTCTGGCTGGCGCCTTCGGCATGGCGATCGGGACGTACCAGCACATCAACGTCCGCTTCAATTCTCCGAGGTGGTGGCGGTTCCTGTTCAACACCACCGAGCATCACAGCCTGCATCATTCGCAGGACTATGAGGCGACGCGGAGCAACTATTCGGGCGCGTATATCTTCATCGATCGCATCTTCGGCACCTGTATCGATGGCGAGGCCGAGTTGCTGGGCATGGAAGGCGGCCGCCGCATGTCGATCCGCGAGCAGATGACCTATCCCTTCACCGAGGGATGGAAGACGCTCAAGGAACGGTTTCGCCGGTCGGGGGCTGGCCAGCCGATGGTGCCCGCCGAGTGACGGGACCTGTTTCGCCCGCATAGCACGATCCACCGGTCGATCGCGGTCAGGCCCGCCGCCAAGAGCGACCCAGTCTGGCCTTGCCGCCGCGGGCGGCATGAAACGCTCTCCCAAAAGGCGATCTGCGTGAACCTGCGTTTCATCGACTGGATCTGGCACGTCAGCGGCAGCGTGGCACTCGCTCCCGAGCAATCGAGCGATGAAGCCTTCGACAGGCTCGATCCCCTGTTTCGCGAGACCGGCACCAGCCACGAACGGACGAACGACACGCTGGTCTTCCAGAAGAAGGATCCGGCGGCACAAGACAAGATGTCGATCTTCGACGGCGGTGTCTTGCAGATCGAAAAGCGTGCGGCCGGGTCTGTGCTGCGCTACCGGCTTACCAGCCGGACATTGTTGTTCTGCTTTCTCGCGCCGTTGCTGTTCATTGGCATCGCCCAGCTTACCGTAGCGATAGGGAAGCTCCAAAATCCAGCGAAGGAAACCTCGGCCGCCAAAAAGGCCTCGGACGCAAAGAAAAAGCTTGCGGCCGAACGAGCCGAAGTGCCCATGAATCCCATAGACAAAGCGCTAGGTGCACCTGCGCCCGAGAAACCCAAGAAAGGCGCTGCGAAAAAGGACGATGAGAAACCCAAAAAGCCGTCGCCAACGGCGGGCTATGTCTTTGCGGCGATCTTTGCTACTCTCTACGTGGTCGGGAGAATTCTCGAGGATCGGCTGGTGAAGCGGCTTTTCAGGAAGCGATTGCTGGAATCATAGCGTGTTCGATTGGTTCTCCATGCGGGCAGCGGTTGCTTGACCTCCGGCCGATTCGATGCCGCGCGCGACGTTGCAATGCGGTATGTTCGGGCCGAATATGCGATCGTGAGGCCCTGGCCGAAGGAGGTGCAACCTGCGAACTGGCCGATACAGACTCAAGACGCCGGAGCCTTCTTACCCTTCCGAAGGGACGGCCAGGCGTACGATCGGCTTGTTAGCCAAAGGCGCCCGGTCGGAACACCCCGTCGCCGTCGAAAGCGTGGGCATGCTGACCCGCTTCCTGCCGGCCCGGGCCGCCGGCTCGCTCGATCGTACGACCGGTCGTCTTGCGGCGCTGACAGGGCTATTTACCTGCACGATCGGCATCGTCTTCTATGCCATCTATGCCCAATTCTCGTCGGTCGAGCCGACCGCGCGCCCATTCATCGCGATCACGCTCTCGGTGGTCTTCCTCGCGCTGCTGTTGCTCTGCGGACTGGCTGCCTGGCTGCTCGTGCTTGCTGATGACGTCCGCCGCAGCGCCGAGCGCGAAAACGCCTTGAAGACAGCAATGCTCATGGAGGAGATTGCCGCGCACACGCGGACCGACGCCGCTTGCCAGAAAGCAAAGGAAGCGGCCGAGGCAGCGAACGCCGCCAAGAGCCGCTATCTCGCGGGCGTCAGCCACGAGATCCGCTCTCCGCTCAACGCGATCTACGGCTATTCGCAGCTGCTGGAACGTGACGCCTCGATCGATCCGCAGGAGGCGGGCAGGGTGATCCGACGCTCGTCCGAGCATCTCACCAACCTCGTCGACGGCCTGCTCGACATCTCCCGCATCGAAAGCGGCGTGCTCAAGCTCAGCCGCGACGTCGTGCCTTTCCCGGCCCTGCTGGAACAGCTTGCCGAGATGTTTCGCATGCAGGCAGCGGCCAAGGGCATCGACTTCCGCTACGACCACACTGGCCGCCTGCCCGAGTTCGTCCGGACCGATGAAAAGCGTTTGCGTCAGGTCCTGATCAATCTGCTTTCGAATGCGGTGAAATATACCCAAAAGGGCCATATCGCGCTGCAGGTCCGCTATCGCAGCCAGATCGCCGACATCGAGATTACGGATACCGGCTGTGGCATCCGCCCCGAGGATCTCGACCGTATCTTCGAGCCGTTCGAGCGCGGCGGGATGCCGGCGGCGCGCGCGCAACCCGGCACTGGCCTCGGCCTCGCGATCACGCGCGTGCTTACCCAGATCATGGGCGGCGATCTCAGCGTCCGCAGTACGCCCGGCGAAGGAAGCCGCTTCCTGCTCAAGCTGATGCTGCCGGAGCCGGCGCAAGAGCCGCCCCCGACGGCGCGACTTCGCAAGATCACGGGCTACGAAGGGCCCAGCCGCACCATCCTGCTGGTGGACGACGACGATGCGCAACTCGCGGTATTCCAGCAGCTGCTGCGTCCCTTGGGCTTCACCGTCTATTCCGCGAGCAACGGCGCCGACGGCCTGGCGCTCGCCGCACGGTGCAGGCCGGACATCGCGTTGCTCGATATCCAGATGGCCGGGATGAGCGGCTGGGAGCTTGCGAAGGCGCTTCGCGTCACGCATGGGCCGGGCCTGCGGATCGTGATGATCTCGGCCAATGCGCACGAGTTCGCCGCGGGCGGCGACGGCGCAAGCGCGCATCACGGCTTCGTGATGAAGCCGGTCGAGCTGGAGGTGCTGCTCGACGTGCTGGCCGTCCAGCTCAAGCTCGCCTGGATCACCGAGAGCGCCGGCGCGCCCGCCGAAGAGCGTGCGCCGGTGCTGCCCCTGCGCCCCCTGCCGGGAGCGGCGCCCTATCTGGCGGAGCTTCGCAGGCTCGGAAAGATGGGGCACGTCCGCGCCATCGGCGCCAAGCTCGACGAGATGGAGCGCGAACTACCGGCCAGCGAGACGCTGGTGGAAACGCTGCGATCCCGCGTCAAGGCGTTCGATCTCAAGACGTACCTCAAGATGCTGGATGCCGTGACGCATGGCTAGCGATCCGTCCCAGCAACGCACCTTGCTCGTCGTCGACGATACGCCGGAGACGCTGAGCTTCCTCACCCAGACGCTTGAGCGTGCCGGTCACACCGTGCTGATCGCGAACGACGGGGAATCCGCGCTTGAGCTGCTCGAGCATATCACGCCCGATCTCATCCTGATGGACGCGATGATGCCCGGCATCGATGGCTTCGAGACGACGCGGCGGATCAAGGCCGACCGCCGCTTCGCGCCCTTGCCGGTGATCTTCATGACCGGCCTTACCGATACCGAGCATGTCGTGCAGGGTCTGGAAGCCGGCGGCGTCGATTATCTTCACAAGCCAGTGGTGGTCGACGAGCTGCTGGCCCGCATCCGCGTGCATCTCGGCAACGCCCGGATGACGCAGCGCAGCCACATCGCGCTCGATGCGAGTGGGCGCTCGATCGTCGCGATCGACGCGGCGGGTGAGGTCAGCTGGACCACGCCGAGGGCGGCGGAGATCCTCGGGCAGTTCTTCCCCGAATGGCGTGACGAGCCCGGCGCGCTGCCATCGGCGATGCTGTCGTCGGTGCGTCGGATGCAGGCGACCGACCCGCCCGTCCCGCCCACGGCCCGCATCGAGTTCGGCGAAGATCGCCTCGATCTGGCGCTGCTCTGTCGCGGCGGCGCGGACGAGTGGTTGTTCCGCATCGCCCGGGTCAGCGAATGCGACGAGGAGCGCGCACTCGCCCAGCGCCATGGCCTCACCGTGCGGGAGGCGGAGGTGCTGCTATGGCTCAGCCGCGGCAAGCCGAACCGCGAGATCAGCGAGATCCTCGGCATTTCGCCACGCACCGTGAACAAGCATCTCGAGCAGGTCTTCCAGAAGATGGGGGTCGAGAATCGCGCGTCGGCAACGGCAAGCGCGGTGAGGACGCTCGCGGCGTTGATGTGAAGATGCGGCGCAGACGGCAGTTGAGGGGAGAGCCGGGCGGCGATTGCGATCGCGTCCCGGCGGCACCTGTTCGGTGACCGCGGCGACCCGCCAATTGCGTCGCGCCGGCCGTGCGGCGCTGGCGGCCGGTGATCTGGTCGAGATGCGCAGGGTAGCGGCGGCGTTGCTGCGCACGCCCGACGGGGGCGCGGAGGCGCACTTCCTGGCAGGCATCGCGGAGGCCGAGGGAGGGCGGATCGGCGCGGCGCTGCCGCTGATGGCCAAGGCCGCCGATCTGGCGCCGAGCGCCGAATATCAGGCCCAGCTCGCGCGCCTGCTGATCCAGGCGCGGCGCGATGGCGAGGCGCGCACCGCTGCGGCGCGTGCCGAAGCGTCCGGGCCCGGCGACGCGCTGACCTTCGATACGATCGGGTGCGTGCACACCCGGCTGGGTGCGCATGGCGATGCCGTGCGGCTGTTCGAGCAGGCGGTGGCGCGCGAGCCGGACAACCTCGAGTTCCGTTACAATCTGGCCGCCGCACTAGGCTTCGTCGGCCGCTCCGCCGACGCCGAGCACCACTTCGAGGCCATTCTCGCCCGGGCTCCCGCCAACGGTCGCGCGCACTACGCGCTTTCCGGGCTGCGGCGCCACAATGGCGAGCGCAATCACATCGCCAGGCTCGAGGCGGCGCTGGCCCGCGCCGGCAGCGATGCCGATCGGCTGCGTATCCGCTACGCGCTCGCCAAGGAGCTCGAGGAGTGTGGACGACCCGAGGAGGCGTTCCACCACCTCGAGGCTGCGAATCGTCAGCATCGCCGCGACATCGGCTACGACTTCGACCAGGATGCGCGCATCTTCGACGCGATCGAGACCCTGTTCCGCGCCGGCGATCCCCTCACGGGCGAGGGCAGCACGGATGCCGCGCCGATCTTCGTCGTCGGCATGCCACGGACCGGTACGACGCTGGTCGACCGCATCCTGTCCTCGCATCCCGACGTCCGCTCCGCCGGCGAACTCCAGGCGATGCCGCTCGCGATCAAGCAGCTTTCCGGCAGCCGCACGCGCACGATCATCGATCCCGATACGATAGCCGCCGCCAAGGGAGCATCCGCCGCCGAAGTCGGCCGCCTCTATCTTGCCCGCGCGCAGCAGCATGACGGTGCCGGCGGACTGCGCTTCGTCGACAAGCTACCGGCGAACTTCCTCTACATCGGCTTCATCGGCCGCGCTCTTCCGGCGGCAAGCATCGTCTGCCTGCGGCGCAATCCGATGGACAGCGTCTGGAGCAACTACAAGAATCTGTTCGCCAGCAATTCGGCTTATTATTTCTACTCCTACGATGTGCTCGACACGGCGCGCTATTTTTCGCGTTTCGACCGGCTGATGGCGTTCTGGCAGGCGCTGCGGCCGGGCAGCGTGCTCGAACTCGGTTACGAGGCGCTGGTCGCCGACCAGGAAGGCGAGACGCGCCGGTTGCTCGACCATTGCGGACTGCAATGGGACGAGGCCTGCCTGCGCTTTCAGGACAATGAAGCAGCGGTGGCGACGCCCAGCGCCGCACAGGTCCGCCGTCCGCTCAACGCCGAAGCCGTCGGTCGCTGGCGCGCGCACGAGGCGGCGCTCGCCCCGGCGCGGAACCTGCTCGCCGAGGCCGGCATCGCCATCCCGGACTGAACAAGAAAGGCCGCTCCTCGCGACGCGGCCTCTCCTGCGACCGAGATCAGTCCCGGCTTAGAACTTCACGCGGCCCTCGACCCCGAAGGTGCGCGGGCTGAGCACGGCCCGCGTATAATAGCGCACCGCGACGCCGTCGTTGATGCCGATGCGGGAGCGGTCGTTGCCGATCGAGGTAACGGCATATTTGTCGAAGATATTGTTGCCCCACAGGCTGATGTCGAAAAGGTCGGTGCTGTAGGTAAGCGATGCGCGGTGGGTGACGTAGCTCGGCAGCTTGTCGCCATAGGCCCGGTCATAGCCGAGCCGTGAGATGACGCTGCCGCGATAGGTCGAGGTCCAGTTGCCGATCAGCTGCGCATTGCCGAGCGGGTAGGTGTATGTGGCCCCAAGGCTGCCCGAATTCTTGGCGGAGCCCGGCAGACGATCGCCCGAAAGCGCGTCGATACGAGTGAATTTCGGGCGGGAGTCGTAGTCGCCGGGCGTGGTGCGGAAGGTGATCAGGTTCGGAACGTCGGACGTCAGCTTGGCGTCCGTGTAGGAGTAGGTTCCCTGCAGGGTGAACTCAGGGATTGGACGCGCGGTGAACGATGCTTCGAAGCCCTGCGAGCGCGCGCTGCCGCCGTTCACGGTAATGCCGGTGACGCCGTAGAAAGTCGCCGAGGCGAGCTGAATGCCCTGCCACTTAATATGGTAGACGTCGAAGTCGAAACTCAGCTTGCGGTCGAACAGCTGGGTGCGGACGCCGACTTCGAGATTCTTGGTCGTATCCGGCCCGTACTGCTGCTCGTTGGGCAGCGCGCAGGCGTTTTGCTGGTCTTCGGGTACAGGATTGGGACAGGGCGCCACACGGTTCGGGCCGCCGACGCGGTAGCCCTTGCTGTACGTCGCGTAGAGCATCAGGTCGCGCGTGAATTTGTACGAGCTGTTGAACTTCCACACCCAACCGCTTTTGCTCGTCTCGCCGCCTGCGGGCGTGGCGTCAAATGGGCTTGTCGGATCGCCGAGCAGCGGCAGGACGAGCGCGCCGGTGATCTGCGATGTGTATTTGAAGTACCGCGCACCGCCGGTGACCTGCCACTTAGGCGTGATCTTGAAGCTGCCTTCGCCGAAGATCGCCTTCTCGGTCAGCTTGGAGCGGATGTAGCTCGAATATTCGATGTCTCTTGGATCGTCGTCCGCTATGCCGTAAAAATCGGCCAAGCCCGGCGTGGTCTCGAAGTAGAAGCTCTTATATTTCTGGCGGTTGTAGAAGCCGCCGAGGCTCCAGCTGAACGGGCCGCCGTGGCGCGAGACGAGGCGGAGCTCCTCGTTGAACTGCTTGCGCTGCGTGGACGACGTGAAATAGCCGGAGAAAGCCGGGAATGCCTCATAGTCATAATCGAGATCAAGCAGCAGATCGGAGACGTCGCCAACGTTATGACTCCTGACCTTGGTAAGTGCCGTGGTCTCGACTAGATCGGCGATGTTCCACAGATTGGCGTTGAGTTCGAGGCTGGCGAGGCTGCCCGAGCGCTTTACCGGCTCCACGTAGCGCGACCCGTTCTCATATTTTCCGGTGCCGAGCACGCCCGCGCTGTTGGCCTGGCGACCGTCCGTCCTAGTCTCCTGGTAGGCGTAGGTGGCAATCGCCTTGAGGTCCGGATTCGCTTCCAGCAGCAACTGGTTGCGGGTGGTGTAGGTCCTGTCGAAGTTGACGTCCTTCACCTTTCTCAGGTTCGCGTCATAGTCCGCACCGATGCTGTTGCCGGTGCCGCCGGCCTGCGGCAACGACGTGCCCGGGTTCTTCAACACAAGCGGATAGTCGATGAAGCCGGGATCGTAATAATAGCCGCCGACGGTGCGGAAGGCGATGTGGTCCTTCACGATTGGAATATTCAGGATGAGGTCGGCCTGATAGCCAAGCTTGTCGGAATGATCCTTGGCATAGACGCGGCCATGCGCTTCGGCGTGGATGTCCGTCGCGTCGGGACGTTTCGGGATATAGCGGATGGCGCCCGCCAGCGTGCCGAGGCCGTAGAGCGTGCCCTGCGGTCCAAGCAGCGTCTCGACCCGCTCGAGATCGAGCAGCTTGAAGTCGTAATAGAGCGGGACCTCGCCGAGGTAGACGCCGAGCGCGTCGTCATAGTTGGCGCCGCTGTCGTCCGTATCGCTCGCGTTGATGCCGCGCGCGATGATCTGGCCGGTCGAGCGGGGACCGGTGTCGTTGATGGTGATGCCGGGGGTGAAGGCGGCAAGGTCGCGGACATCGTCGACGCGCTGGGCGGCGAGCATGTCGCCGGAGACCGCGCTGATGTTGATCGGCGTGTCCTGGATGGTGGTCGCACGGCGGGTGCCGGTCACCACGATCTCGCCACTGCCCGCGTCGGCGTCCGCGACCTGCGTCGGGCCGGTCGCGGCGTCGGCGTGCGGTGCTGCCGGCGCGTTCGCGTCCTGAGCGTATCCTGCCGTGCCTGTCAGTGTTCCGGTGAAGATGGTCGCAGAAAGGAGACTAACTTTTAGTTTCTTGGCACTGCCCACCTTGATGCCCCTTGATATTGTCTGCTTGTTGGTGCGACTTCAAGGCATCTTCTCCGCGGGGAGGCTAATATATAGCCTAAATACTAGAGGATTGTTCTCCTCCTTTGTCCCAATTGCGACGGTATGGAGTCAATCGATAGAGTCATATGGGGCATTTGACGTAGCTGGCAGGTGGCGGGCAAGGCCCCGACACGTCGTCGCCGGAATGCCACGACCGCGACCGCTCACCCTTGCATATAGGCTCGCCAGCCGCCCAACGCGGTGATGTCTTCGGCGTTCACGATGGCGCGTGGCTCCGCAACGAAGCCCTTGACCAGGCTGCCGTCGTCCAGCGTGACCGTGCCGATGGCGAGCGGCGGCGGTACTTCAGCGACGAAGCTGCCGAACGCGGCCATATCCAGCTCGTAGAGCTCTAGCGCGATCGAAGCGCCGTCGCCCGTGTGCACCAGGGCGGGCTTGGGCGGCACGCTGTCGGCCATCGCGTACAGGCGGTACGAAGGCGCGGTCCTCGCCTCGCCGAGGGGGCGCGCGTTGCGCGAAGTCAGCTGCCAGTGCAGCGGCATGTCCTTGAGATGCGCGCCGACGACGGCCAGCTTCACGGTTTCCATTCGTCCCTCCAGATCCAGCGGCGGCGGGGCTGCCGGCGCAGGGAATAGCAGGCTCGCAGCGTCGATCAGCGCGCGGTCGGTGCCGGCGGGGCCGATCAGCGTGACGCCGAAGCCGACGCCGCTGGCATAGGTGCCGGCGGGCAGCGCGATCGCCGCCATGTCGAGCAAGTTCACGAAGTTCGTATAGGCGCCGAGGCTGGCATTGAGCGTGATCGGCGCGGCCAGCATCTCGATGACGCGGTAGCTGGTCGGCGCGGTCGGCAGCATCAGCAGGTCGATGTCCGTCCACATCGCCTCGGCCACCCGGGCGATCTCCGCGAGGCGGTACATGCCTTCGAAGCCGTCGACCGCGCTGTAGCGCAGACCCGGCTCGACGATCTCGCGAACCGCCGGGTGGATCGCGTCGGGCTGGTCGCGAAGCATGTCCTTGAGCGCCGCGCTCCGCTCGGCGACCCATGGGCCGTCATAGAGCAGCCGGGCGGCTTCGTTGAGCGGCGCCATGTCGATCTCGATCAGGTGCGCGTCGAGGCCGGCAAGCGCGCGCTCGAAGAGGAACGCGGATTCGAGATCGCCGAACCAGGGCCGCTGGTCGGCGTGCGGGATGCCGATCCGGGTGGTGCTTCGCGGCACGTCCGGCAGCATACGGGAAAAGGGGTCGGCGACGTCGAAGGCGGCGACGGCCGAGTCGACCAGCCGCGCATCTTCAGGGCTGCCGGCGAAGACGGTGATGCAGTCGAGCGTTCTGCACGCGGGCACCAGGCCGCGGCTGCTCCAGCGTCCGCGAGAAGGCTTGAGCCCGTACAGGTGATTGAACGCCGCCGGAACCCGGCCCGATCCGGCGGTGTCGGTGCCGAGCCCGAACGCCACCAGCCCGGCAGCGACGGCCACGGCCGATCCCGAGCTCGATCCGCCGCTCACATAGGCTCGGTTATAGGCGTTGCGCGGGATGCCGTAGGGACTGCGCGTGCCGTTCAGCCCGGTCGCGAACTGGTCGAGATTGGTCTTGCCGACGGGGATCGCGCCGGCGGCGACGAGCCGCTCGATCACGGTCGCGGAGCGCCCGGGCGTGTAGGAGAAAGCTGGGCAGGCGGCGGTCGTGGCGAGGCCAAGAACGTCGATATTGTCCTTCACCGCGAAGGGCACGCCGGCCAACGGCAACGCCTCGCCCGAGGCGATACGCGCGTCGACGATGTCGGCGGCCTCGCGCAGGTCGGCCGGATCGAAGCGGGAGATCCAGACCGCGGGCTGGATATCATCGTAGAAGGCGAGCCGCTCCAGCACCATGTCGATCACGTCGACCGCGCTGCGGCTGCCGGCGCGGACGCTGGCGGCGATGCCTTCCACGGAGAGCCGCTCCAGCGGCGTCATGCGCGCAGCAGTGCCAGAATCGGAGTGCCGGCCGAGACCGCCTGGCGCTCGGTCACGAACAGCGCCGTGACCGTGCCCGCGGCGGGGCTCTCGACCGGGAACTCGGTCTTCATCGCTTCGAGGACGGCGATCGTCTCGCCGGCGGTAACGGTATCGCCCGGCACCTTCAGCAGCTTCCAGACGCTGCCGCCGAACGGCGCCTCGACCAGCTCGGCACCCTCCGGCAACGCGATGGCATCGGCGGGGCCATCGTCGGTTTCCTCGATGAGACTGGCGACGCGATCGAATTCGCCGAGCCGCTCCCATTCCGCACGTTCGGCGGCGAAGGCGGCGCCGCGCGTCGCCTCGAACTCGGCGATCGAGGCGGCATTCTCGGCAAGGAAGGCGCGATAATCGGCGAGGCGGAACTGGGTCTCCTCGATCTCGATCGTACGGCGGCCGAGCGGGAAGTCGCGCCGCCACTCAGTCAGTTCGTCGTGGCTTACTGGAAAGAAGCGGATCTGGTCGAAGAACCGCAGCAGCCACGGCTTGCCTTCGGCGAACGCGGCCGTCTTGCGGTAGGTATTCCACACCTGGATGCTACGGCCGAACAGCTGGTAGCCGCCCGGTCCTTCCATGCCGTAGATGCACATGTAGGCGCCGCCGATCCCGACGACGTTCGGCGGAGTCCATGTGCGCGCGGGATTATATTTGGTGGTGACCAGCCGGTGGCGCGGATCGACCGGCGTGGCGACCGGCGCGCCGAGATAGACGTCGCCGAGACCATAAACGAGGTAGCTGGCGTCGAAGACGATCCGGCGCACCGCTTCGGCGTCGGCCAGCCCGTTCACGCGGCGGATGAACTCGATGTTGTCCGGACACCAGGGCGCGTCGTCGCGCACCACGGCCATGTACCGCTCGATCGTCTGGTGGATCGCCGGGTCGTTCCAGCTGAGCGGCAGGTGGACGATGCGCGAGGGGATCGTGAAATCGTCGAGACTGCCGAGCCGCTCCTCGATCTCGATAAGCCGGTCGACGAGCGCCGCCTGCCTGAGTTCCGCACCGTCGAAATGCACCTGGAAGGAGCGGATGCCGGGCACGATATCGACGATACCCGGCAGCGCGAGCCGTTCGAGCGCGTCGATGGCCGCGTGGACCCGCAGGCGGAGCTCGAGGTCGAGCGTGATCGGCCCATATTCGATCAGCAGGTTGCGGTCGCCCTGGCGGCGATAGAGGACGCGCGGCCGCCGGCCCCGCTCCGGCAGCTCGGCGAGGATTGCCTCGACCTCGCCGTCGCGCTGTGCCTCGACCGGGGTCGCTTGCGTGACGCGGCCATCGATCCAGCCGTCCTCGTCCGCACTTGCCGCCTCCGCCTCGGGAAGGCTCACCTGCTCGAAGTGCAGGCGGTCGCCAGGCGCGAGCTGGCCGATCATCCACAGATCGGCCGCGATCACCACGAACGGGCAGACGAAGCCGCCCAGTGACGGACCGTCCGGGCCGAGAATGATCGGCATGTCGCCAGTGAAGTCGAGCGCGCCGATGGCGTAAGGATTGTCGTGGATGTTCGACGGATGGAGCCCGGCCTCGCCGCCATCCTGACGCGCCCAGCGGGGCTTCGGGCCGATCAGCCGTACGCCCGTGCGGTTGCTGTTATAGTGGACGCGCCACTCGGCCGAGAGGATCGTCTCGATATCCTCCGGCGCGAAGAAGTCGGGCGCGCCGTGCGGGCCGTACAGCAGGCGGAGCGTCCATTTAGGACCGAGCTCCGGCTGATCGACGACGCGGCGGCCGGGGATCACCGCGGGCGAATGCGGCGAAAGGTGCAGCGTGTCGCCCGCGAGCAGCCGGCGCCCGCCGTGCCCGCCGAACTCGCCGAGATCGAAGGTGCTGCCGCTGCCCAGATAGGCCGGCACGTCGAGTCCGCCGGCGAACAGGATATAGCCGCGCATTCCGCCGCCGGTGACGCGGCCGAGCGCCAGCGTCTGGCCTTCGGCGACGGCGACGGGCCGGTTGCGCGGGGCGGGGCGACCGTCGAGCGTCGCGGCGAAATCCGCGCCGGTGAGGCAGATGCGCGCGGCTGCGTTGAAGACCAGCGTCGGGCCGGTGGCGGTGGCCTCGAGACCGGCGGCCTCGGGACTGTTGCCGAGCAGCGCGTTGCCGAGGCGAAAGCTGCGCGCGTCCATCGGCCCCGACGGCGGGACGCCGACATCCCACAGCCCGGTTCGGCCCGGATAATCCTGAACCGTCGTGGCAGTGCCGCCAGAGCGCACCGCGACGCTGAGCGGGTGATGCTCCACGCTTTCGAGCGAGCGGGTCGAAACGTCGCCGGCGACGAAGTCCGGGCTGCGGACGACGTCGCGCAGCCAGGCCAGGTTGGTCTCGATGCCAGAGAGCCGGGTGTCGTCAAGCGCCGCCTGCAACGCCGTAACCGCGGCCTCGCGATCCGGGGCGTGCACGATCAGCTTGGCGAGCATCGGATCATAGAATGTCGATACGGTCGTGCCGCGCTCGACCCAGCTCTCGATACGCGCGCCGGCCGCGAAGCTCGCCTCGGTGAGCGTGCCCGCGGCGGGGCGGAAATCGAGCGCCGGGTCCTCGGCGTAGAGGCGGGCCTGCATCGACCAGCCGCGGGGAGCAGGCACGGGCGCATCGAGAAACGAGAAGTCGCCCGCCCCGCCGCGCACCATCCATTCGACGAGGTCGATGCCCGTCACCTCTTCGGTGACGCCATGCTCGACCTGGAGGCGGGTGTTCACTTCCAGGAAGAACCAGTCGCCGCGCTCGGCATCGTAGAGGAACTCGACCGTCCCGGCGGAGCGATAGCGCACCGCGGCGCCGAGCCGCACGGCCGCGTCCGTCAGCGCGGCACGCACGCTATCGGGCAGGTGCGGCGCAGGCGCCTCCTCGATCACCTTCTGGTTTCGGCGCTGGAGCGAGCAATCGCGCTCGCCGAGCGCCACCGCGCGCCCCGCGCCGTCGCCGAAGATCTGGACCTCGACGTGGCGCGCACGCGGGACGAAGCGCTCGAGGAAGAGGCCGGCGTTGCCGAAATTGCCGGCGCCGAGCCGCGCCACCGCGGCAAATCCCTCGCGCACGGCGCGTGCGTCGGCGCAGACGCGCATGCCGATCCCGCCACCGCCGGCGGTCGCCTTGAGCATCACCGGGTAGCCGATCCGCGCCGCGGCTGCGACCGCTGCCTCCGGATCGGCGAGCAGGCCGGTGCCCGCCGCCAGCGGAACGCCTGCCGCCTCGGCAAGCGCCCGCGCGCTGTGCTTCAGCCCGAAGGCGCGAATGTTCTCGGGCGTGGGGCCGATGAAGGCGATGCCGGCAGCGGCGCACGCTTCGGCGAAATCGGCGTTCTCGGAAAGGAAGCCGTAGCCGGGGTGAATGGCCTGCGCGCCGGTCTCGCGCGCCGCGGCGAGGATGCGAGCGGTGTCGAGGTAGCTGTCCGCCGCCGGCCCGGGTCCGATCCGCACCGCGACATCGGCTTCGGCGACATGGCGTGAGGCCTCATCGGCATCGGAGAACACCGCGACCGACCGGATTCCCATCGTGCGCAGCGTGCGAATGATCCGGGTCGCGATCGCCCCGCGATTGGCGATCAGGACCGTGCCGAAGCTCATGCCGTGACGATCATGCGCACGGGTGTGGGGTTGAAGCCGTTGCACGGGTTGTTGATCTGCGGGCAGTTCGAGACCACGACGATCACGTCCATCTCGGCGCGCAGGTCGACAGTGAGGCCGGGTGCCGAGATCCCGTCGACGATGCCGAGCGCCCCGTCGGGCTCCACCGGCACGTTCATGAAGAAGTTGATGTTCGAAACGATGTCGCGTTTGCCACGGCCGGCGCGAAGATTGGCTTCCAGGAAGTTGTCGACGCAGGCATGCTGCGCCTTGGTGTGGTGGCCGTAGCGCAGCGTGTTCGACTCGCACGAGCAGGCGCCGCCGATCGTGTCATGATAGTCGACCGCGGTCGCCGCGATGGTCATCATCGGCCGCCCCTCGTTCGAGAGCAGCGCCGCGCCCGTGCGCAGGAAGATGTTGGCCTGGGCCGCGATCGTGTCCTGCGCGCTGTAGCGCTCGGCATCGTCGTCGGCGGCATAGAGCAGGAGGTCGACCGCCTGATTGCCTTCGAGGTCGACGATGCGCAACGTCTCCCCCGCTTTCACGCAATGCATCCAGGGAGCGCGGGCCGGCACGATCTCGTCGTGGATCACCTGGCCGGGGAGGCCGTCGAGATGGGGATCGTCGGTCATCATCTGCGGTAGAGGTCTTCGGAGTTGAGGAAGGCCCGGAGCCCCTCGGGCGTCGCGGTGCGGATTCCGTCGTCCGCGGGCGTAACGGGACCGCGCCAGGCGGTCGCACGCAGCGGCGTTACGCTCCACGGCCGCGGATCGAGCACGTGCGGGCAGTTGGCGATGACCACGATCAGATCCATCTCGGCGCGGAGCACGACCGCGCGGCCGGGCGCGAATGGACCCAGACGCGGCTCGACGGTGCCGTCGGCTCCGATCCGCACGCCCTTGAAGAGATTGATGCACGGATGGACATCGCGCCGGCCGAGACCGTTCTTCGCGGCGCCAAGCAGCAGCCGATCGCGCGCGTTCGGGAACTCGCCCGAGTTGCTCCCGTCGCCATAGCGGCGGCGGTTCGAGGCCTCGTTCGAAGCACCACAGAAGGCGTCATGCGTGCCGGCTTCGTCCTGCTCGATGCTGGCGAGAACCCGCCCCAGATCGGACAGGAGCAGGCTGCCCGGACCCGGATAGGCATTCCACTGCACCTTGACCGTGTCGGCGATGTTAAGCCGCTCCGTGGGCATGTCGGCGTTGAACAGCAGTAGCGAGGCACAGGCGTCGCCGCCCACGTCGATCAGCCGGAGCCGGGTGCCACGGGCGATCGCGCGCGAGGCATAGCCGCCGGCGGCGATCGTCTCTTCCCACACGAGGTCCTTGGCGGAAACGCCCGGCGGCATGTCGTCGGCACGCGGGGGGAGGAGCGGCATCGCCTCGACGACGGTGCCGGCCATCGCGCGGGCATGGTCGCGCGCGGCGTTCGGGTTGGCCAGCGTGCCGCTCATGCCGCTTCCCTGCGTGTCGGAGCGAGATCATTCTCCTGCTCGTGGAGCGGCGGCAGCAGGGCGGTGGTCGTGAACAGACGCAGCTGCTGCACGCCGCGGACCGTGCGCAGCGCATCGCAAAGGTCACGCAGGCGCGTCGCCGGCCCCTGCACGAGCAGCACCTCGAGCGACTGATCGTCCTCGAGGAACACATGCTGCGAGGAGATGACCTCCTTCAGATATTCGGCCTGGGTCTGTGCGAGCTGATGGCGCACGCGGCCCATGTCGCCGCCATAGACCAGCGTGATCGTGCCGGCGAGCATGTCCTCGGGCCGCACCGCGGCGCCGTGCTCGGCCAGCTCGTTCCGGATCAACTCGCAGATAAGCTGGGAGCGGGAAGGCAGGCGCCGTTCCTCGACCATCGCATCGAGCTGGCGGGAAAGCTCGGCCGGCAGGCTCATGCTGAGGCGGGCAAGGCTGGTCGTCGGTTCCTTCATCGCAGCAGCTATTCCATGATTATTACCATTCTTGTCAATCGTAATAACGAGGATATCAGGCGGCAATCGCGTCCGGTGCCGGCTTTCGATTGAGGCTGAGATCATAGACGGCTGTCGCGCCGAAGCGGTGCGGCGCCTGAGGATCGTGCCGCCGCTTGTCGAACGAGAGCACGCGCGTGCCCAGCTTGAACGCTTCGCCGATGTCGTGGGTCACCATCAGCACGGTCAGGTGATGCGCGTGCCAGAGGCGGGTGATCAGCCGGTGCATGTCCTGCCGGATGCCCGGATCGAGCGCGCCGAACGGCTCGTCGAGCAGCAGCACGCGCGGGCGCGTTATCAGCGCCTGCGCGATCGCCAGCCGCTGCTGCATGCCGCCCGAAAGCTGCGCGGGATAGGCGTGCAGCGAGTCGGTGAGGCCGACCTCCTCGAGCATCGCCTCCGCCTCCACCGCGGCGGCGCGGCGGGCCGCGCCGAATAGCCGGGCGGTGAACGGAGCCGCCGTGCATTCACGGCCGAACATCACGTTGCGGAGCGCCGTCAGGTGCGGGAACACCGAGTAACGCTGGAAGACGACGCCGCGATCGGGCCCGCATTCCGGCCGGAGCGGCGTGCCGTCGAGCACGATCCGGCCGCGGCTCGGCGGCTCCTGGCCGAGGACGAGGCGCAGGAAGCTGCTTTTGCCCGCGCCTGACGGGCCCACGATCGACACGAAGCTGCGCTCGGCGATATCCAGGTTGACGCGCTCGAGCACGACCTTCTCGCCATATTCGAGCCAGACATTCTCGAAGCTGAGGAGCGCGCTCATCGGCTGCCCTGATGCGCCCAGGCGAACGCGCGCCGGCTGAGCTGCATGAGTGCCACGTCCATCGCGATCGCGAGCAGCGAGATCCAGGCGACGTACGGGATGATGATGTCCATCGACAGGTAGCGACGCACGAGGAATATCCGGTAGCCAAGACCGATATCGGAGGCGATCGCCTCCGCCGAGATCAGATAGACCCAGGCCGGCCCGAGCGACAGGCGCAGCCCGGAGATCAGCCGCGGCAGCGCCTGCGGCAGCGCCACGCGCAAGGCGAGCTGCCAGCTGCTCGCGCCCAGCGTCTGCGCCTTGATCAGCTGCTCGGCCGGCAGCGCGGCGACGTGGTCGGCGAGGTCGCGGATCAGGAAGGGTGCGATGCCGATCACGATCAGCGCGACCTTGGCGGTCTCGCCGAGCCCGAACACGATGAACAGGATCGGCAGCAGCGCGATCGGCGGGATCACCGCGACGGTGGTTACGAGCCCGCCAAAGGTCGCGCGCGCCGCCGGAAGGACGCCGAGCACCATGCCCACGAGCAGCGCGGAGAGCGCGCATATGCCAAGCGCGATCCCCAGCCGCTCGAGGCTTGCCAGCGTGTCGGCCCAGAAGATCAGCCGGCCGCTGAGCGGATCGGCATCGACGAGCAGGGTCCGCATCGCCGCCACCATCGCACCGGGCGTCGGCAGCACCTTGTCGGCGGAATTGGCGGCGTGACGGCTCGTCGCCGCGAGAACGTAGGCACCGAGGATCAGCAGGAGCGGTATCGCGCCGAGCAGCGCCGAGTTGCGCTGGCTTGGCCTTATGTTCACCCAACGCATCGCCGCGGCCCGCTCAGAGCTTGCCCGCCGCGGCCTGCTCCATGTAGCTCGGATCGAAGCGGAGCTTCACGTTGGCCGCGTCGCCGAGCGTCTTGCCGCCCGGAAAGCCGATGCCGATGGCGTCCGGCGATCTGGCTCCCGATCCGAACAGACCCTTCGAGAAGCTGAAGTCGCGCACCTTGCTCATCGTGGCGACCAGCGCCGGCTCGCCAAGCGCCGCTACGGCGTCCTTGGGGGTGCCGTAGAGATGCGTCGTTGCGAGCTGCGCGTCGAACGCCTGCGGCGAAGAGCCCGCAAGCCTCGCCATCGCGGCGCGCGCCGCGGCGCCCTGTGCGTCCTGGCGTTGCATGAGGCCGATCGTCTCGTACCAGATTCCGGCAAGCGCCTTGCCGAGGTTGGGGTTCGCCTTGAGCGTCGCGGTGTCCACGGTCAGCAGGTCGAGGATCTCAGCCGGCACCTGGTGCGAGTCGAACACCAGCTTGGCGTCCTTCATCTTGGCGAGCTCGGTCAGCTGCGGGTTCCAGGCGACCGCGGCGGTCGCCGCGGGATTGGAGAAGGCGCCGACGATGTCGGCGTCGGCCGTGTTCATCGTCTTCACGTCGGACAGTTGGAGGCCGACGGTCGAGAGGCCGCGCGCCAGCAGATAATGCGAAACCGAGAGCTCGACGAGATAGACGGTGCGACCCTTGATGTCGGCGAGGCTGCGGGCATTCTTGAGCACGATGCCGTCATTGCCGTTCGAATAGTCGCCCAGGATGATCGCGCTGGTGTCCTTGCCGCCCGCAGCCGGAATGGTGAGCGCGTCCATGTTGGTGACGGTGACGCCGTCGAGCTTGCCGGCAGTGAACTGGTTCACCGATTCGACGTAATCGTTGACCTGCACGATGTTGATCTTGAGCCCGTATTTATCGGCCCATTTCTTCACGATGCCGGTCTGCTGGGCGTAGGGCCAGGGCATCCAGCCGGCATAGATCGACCAGCCGATGTTGAACTCGGTGCGCTTGGTGGCGCTCCCCGGCGCGCCGCCGCAGGCAGCGGTCACGAGCATCGCGGTGGCGGCGATCGTCAGACGGATCTTCGACAGCCAGCGTGCCATGCTCACCTCTTGTTCGGTTCGGGATCAGGATGCGGCCGATGGCGGCGCTTGTCCACCGGAGCCGATATTACGTTTGATCAATTCAGTAATAAATCATATAGCAGCCGCATGAACCGTGTCACCTCGTTTCGCACTGCTGCAATGCGTCATTCGGGCGCGCTGCTCGCGGCTGGGCTCCTGCTGGGCGCCGCCGCGCCGTCCGGCCAGGCGCCGCACTTCTCCCACTGGATCGACGGCACCGCGGCGGCGGAGCCCGAGACCCAGGTCCAGACGATCGACGCCGACACGCTGGTCATTCGTCAGTCTGTCAAGACCAACTTCGAGGCGCCGTTCCTCTATCTGCTGTTCGGCAAGGATCGCGTCCTGCTGCTGGACAGCGGAGCCGGCGGCCTCAAGATCCGGCCGACCGTCGACCGGCTGATCGCCGCGTGGCGCGCGCGCCACGGTAACCGGCCGATCCGGCTCGTCGTTGCCCATTCGCACGGTCACGGCGATCATCACGCCGGCGACGGCGAGTTCCGCGACCGCCCCGATACCGACGTGGTCGGCCTCGCACCGGAGGATGTCGCCGCCTTCTTCCATATCGACGACTGGCCGAACAGCCTCGGCCGCTTCGATCTCGGCGGTCGCGTGCTCGACATCATCCCGACACCCGGCCACCAGCCTGCGCACATCATGGTCTACGATGCGCGCACGCGGCTGCTCTTCTCGGGCGACATGCTCTATCCCGGCAGGCTCTACGTGCCGCTGGACCAGTTCGCCACGTTCCGGGCGAGCGCGGACCGGCTCGCCACCTTTGCCAAGACACATCCGATCCGCGCGCTGCTCGGCGCCCATATCGAGATGACCACGACGCCGGGGCAGGACTATCCCATGCGTGCGCCGTCGCATCCGTCGGAGCATGGCCTTGCGCTGCCGCCTGCGGTGATCGGCGAGCTCCAGGCGGCGACCAACGCCGCGGCGTCGCCTCCCGTCGTCGACCGACATGCCGATTTCATCGTCTATCCGGTCCCGCCGAAGCCCCCGGCCTGACGAGGACCGTGCCGGCCCGGACCGTTTGGGCCTAAGCCGTGAACCCATAAATGAGGGAGACGATGAGGGGCGCTGCGAAAGGCGGCTTGCTCATCGTTGAAGTCGAACGTCGAGCGAGTGCGACTGGCTCTTCACCGGAGCGCCTCGCCGCTCTCGCGAACTCAGACTGCCACGAGAAGTTGTACTCGCGGCGGCCAAGGTCGCCGCGCCCTGTCATCGTGACGTCCCTCGAAAGATCATTCTTGGAGCATCGCTGATCTGAGCGGCTCCGCAATGAAAGCTCTTCCCTGCCGTGCGCACATCTGATTCACCACTGGCATGAGCCGATATGATCTGACCGACTTCGAGTGGCGCGTGATCTAGCCGCTCTTGCCCAACAAGCCGCGCGGTGTGCCGCGTGTCGATGACCGGCGCGTGCTGAACGGCATCTTCTAGGTGCTGCGTTCCGGCGCGCCATGGCGCGACCTGCCGGAACGCTACGGCCCGCGCACCACCTGCTACAACCGCTTCAATCGATGGCGCGAAGCAGGCGTGTTGGACCGGCTGATGGACGCCATCAGCGCCGCGCACGACGGCGAGATCCAGATGATCGACAGCACTTCCATCCGGGCGCACCAGCAGGCTGCGACGGCAAAAAAGGGG
>CAXTTP010000010.1:0-26477 GCA_964247195.1 uncultured Sphingomonadaceae bacterium | reverse complement strand
TCGCCGATGTCACCGTCCTGACCCGCGCCGACGACCAGATCATCGTCGTGATGACCCTGCGCGGGACCTTGTTGGACGGGAGCGACTTCGCCTGCCCGCTGACGATGATCTACGACGTGAAAGACGGCGAGATCGTGCGGGTGGTCGGCCTGTACGACCAGCAACGCCTGGCGCCGTTCGCTGGGGCATTCGCGGAACTGGCGAAGCGGCGTGAGGTGCCGATCGAGATGCCGCCGCCAGGTCAGGGCTGACACTCCGGCATCCCGGCTTCGCCGGGACGACGAACATCAACCGGCCAATGCCGCCAGCACTTCCTCGCCGTACATCGCTCGGACCGTCGCGTCGTCGGCAGGCTCGAGGCGCAGGACCGCACCCGAATAGACATGTTCGCCGATCATGCGGTTCGCGGCCACGTCGATCGGGTGCGTGCTGACGGTCCGCCAGGTGACCAGCATCAGCGCGTCGGCGGGCGGTGGAGCGGGCAGATGGCGAAGCACGGCGCCGGGCACGATCGAGCTCAGCACGCCTTCGAACACCATGCCCCAATCGGCGAAGGCGAAGCGTTCGTCCTCGAACGGGCCCGCCATCGGCAGGCCGCTGCCCGCAGCCCCCGCGTAGAGCGCACGCGCGTCGGCTACTGCGGTAAAAGCGAAGCTGTCGGCGAAGAAGATGTTCACGCCGTCGAAGAGATAATCGACGCGATCATCGGTCAGCGTCGCCATGATCGCGTCGACGCGGTTATAGACCTCGGCCCACCAATGATCGCGGTAGAGCGTCAGCATCGCGCGGTCGCGCGGATCGCGCAGCGCATCGATCGCCGCGTCGATCCGCGCGCGCGAGGCGGCGATGGTCGGGACGGTGCCGGCCAAGCGATCAGGCCGGCATGGAGACCGCGGCGGCCGTTCCCTGCCCCACCCCGGCCTGGCCGAGGATTTCCGCATCCGCGGCGGCAGGGTAGAGCACGACCGGCATGCCCTGCACGGTCGCGCCGAAATAGTAAGCCGAGCCGCCGCTGGCGAGCTTGCGTTCGTGGCGGACCGGATAGCCGGCATCGACGAAGCGCTGGCGCGCGGCCTCGACATCGTCGTGCATGAATTCGATCGCGGCAAGCGGAAGCTCGGTGCCGCCGAGCAGCGACGAGCCACCCTCGACGAGCTTGACGCGATGCGGCCCGACAAGCGCGCGCGCACCGAGGCCGGCAGGATCGGTTTCGACGAAGCTCATGCCGACATATTTGGCAAGGTCGGCAGCGACGGCGTCGATGTCGTCCACCGCGAGGGTGACGCAACCGATCTTGGGCAGCGGCGCATCTTCGAGCGCTGAAAACGGCCCCTGCTCGCGCATCTGCGTCTCGTTGTCGCCGGCGGTGCAGATCATGATCGGCAGACCGTGGAAATCGCGGCCGAAGAGATACTCATATTGCCCCGGTGCCGGCAGGAAGTTCTCGACGACGGGCATGTACCCGCCGGCTGCGAACTTGGCGCGGGTGTCGCCCGCGTCGGCAACGTCGATCGCGACTTCGATCAGGCTGCCGTCCTGTGCGAAGCTGATGCCCTCGGCCTCGATCGAGATCGGTTCGAGGCCGTGCTCGCCGAACATCACGGTGAAGCCGTCGAACTGCTCGTCCAGCAACGGGCGGACGAAGCTGGTGCCGATCAGCCGGCCGGCCTCCGCGATAAAGCTCGGCATGTCCTCGACGATGATCGCGATGCGGCAGAACTTGGGAACGGTCATCCGGACCTCCTCGATCAGGCGGATCAGACCGCAGCGATGTCCATTTCGGCGTTGCGTAGGCGCGCGTACGTTTCCTCGGTGATCGGCAGCGGGCAGACGCTGCCGATGCCCAGCGCCTTCAGCGCGTGGCCGGTGCCGAGCCAGGTGCCGGCCATGTTGACGACGTCGCCGATCTCGGTGTCGCTGAAGGCAGCGTGCATCCTGCTCCAGAAGGCGTCGTCGCCGTTCATTCCGTCGATCGCGTTGGCGAAGCGATCGACGAACTCGCCGAGCAGGCGCTCGCGCTCCGAGAATCCCGGCCAGGAGAGATTCTTCGCCTCGGCCGCTTCGTAGAACGCCTCCTCGATCGGGACGTCGGAGAAACCCGGCCAGTCGCGCCACATCCGCATCGAATTGCAGATCGGGCAGCCCATCATCGCCGTCATCGGGAAGCGCATCGCCTCGCGCTCGCGCGGGGAAAGCGTCGTCTCGGGCGCGTCGTAGACGATGCGGAACATGCGCTTGCGCGCGTCGACCAGCATCGGCGTGCCGAGATGATTGAGAATAAGGTCGAGCGCCTCCTGGCCCTCGGGAACGTCGATCCGGTACGGCATCCTCGGCCTCCTGTTGCCCGCTACGTGGCTTTGCCGCCCATCATTATGCACGATACGCTGGTCGGTCAACTATCGGGCTGGGCCTCGTAGACGTCCTCGCCGAACACCTCGCGCACATAGCGCGTATCGAAATATTCGCGCCAGCTGGCGATGCGGTCGCCGCGGAAGGTAATGACGTGGTGATAGGTGTTGGCATAGGCGCGGCCGTCGGCGAATCGCATGTCGCCGCGCGCCTCGACGCAGACCTTGTCGCCTTCGGCCACGGTGCCGAGGATGACGAGCTTGCGACTGACCAGTGGTCCCTCGGTCTGGTCGGCGAGTTCGCGGACGCGGGCGTGGGTCATCTCGCCCTGGCCGATGATCCACCATTGCGCATCGGGGTGGAACAGCGCGTCGGCATCGGCAAAACGGCCTTCCGCCAGCGCGACCATCGCCTCGCACGCCGTGTTGCGCAGCTGCTCGTTCGCCTCGCCCATCGGAGCTCTCCTATCGTCTGGTAGATCGTGCATGATCCTGACTCTGGTCTAGAAGTCGCGCAACGGACGTGCCCTGCCCGATGGCTGGCGGGCGGACCGAACAGGAGAGCGACGATGAAGAGGCTGGACGGTAAGGTCGCGATCATCACCGGCGGCGCAGGCGGGATCGGATCGGCATCGGCGGCGCGATTCATCGCCGAGGGCGCCAGGGTCGTTATCGCCGACCTGTTCGAGGACCGCGCGCGCGAGGTGGCCGAAAGGCTCGGCGAGAACGCGATACCGATGTTCTACGACGCGGGCGACGACGCATCGATCGACGCCGCCATCGGCGAGACCGTCGCCCGGCTCGGCCGGCTCGACATATTGTTCAACAATGCCGCGGTCACCGACATTCGCGTTCAGGCGACCGATACCACAGCGACCGACATTCCGCTCGAGGTGTGGGACCAGACGATGGCGGTCAACGTGCGCGGCGTGATGTACGGCAGCCGCGTCGCGATCCCGCACATGCTGAAGGTCGGCGGCGGATCGATCATCAACACCGCGTCCGATTCGGGGCTGGCCGGGGACATTGCGCGGGTAGCGTACGGCACGTCGAAAGGCGCGGTGATCACGCTCACCAAATATATCGCGGTCCAATATGGCCGTCAGGGCATCCGCTGCAACGCGATTGCGCCGGGCGTGATCCTGACCGATCAGATGAAGAAACTGCCCGTCCTGGCCAATGCGATCTTCCGCCATGTCGTGACGCCGCGGCTGGGCCTGCCCCAGGATATCGCGGCGCTTGCGGCGTTCCTGGCGGCGGACGAGTCGGCCTATATCACGGGGCAGACGATCTGCTGCGACGGCGGCCATCTGGCACATCAGCCGCAGATCGCCGACATGATCGACCTCGAGGCGAGCGGCAAGGGTGACGTCGTGTGAGCCGTGGGTTCAGGTCAGCGCGGGCTCGCGGACGTACACGACCTGCTCGTCCGTCAGGAAATTGAGAAGTTCGCCGCGCAGGACGAACTTCTCCTCGTCCGCGCCAAGCGTCGCCATCGCGGCGTGATCGCCAAACAGGTCGAGCGCAACATCCATCGACTTGAACCAGCTCTCCGGACCCGCGTCGAAATCGAACGATGGGTCGGCGGCGCGAAAGTCCCCTCGGACGTGGTTCTGGATGTAGCGAACGGTGCGGCCACGGTTGATGCTCTCGCCGACTTCGGCATGGGTCGTGCGATAATAAGCCTGCGCCGCATCGCGCGACCAATCCGGCCTGCGCTTGAAGAAGGCGAACATCTTGAGCGGGAGGATTCCTGGATCGCGGTCGTACATCCAGAGTTCGTCGACGGGCAGGTGGACCGCCTCCTCGACCAGGCCGGCGTGGCGCGCGAACAATGCGGCGAATGCGGGATCGGCGGGAAGAGCGTCGATCAGCGCCCCGTCGTCGAAATAATAGGTCGCGACGCCTGCCCAGTGGCCGACCGCGATGCCTTCTTCGGCGCGGATGTCGCTCGGAACGACATGGTGGTGGACGGCGCGGACGAGATGCGCGCCGATACCGGGCAGAGCGGCGAGATCCGGCAGCAGCCTATCCCGCCAGCCGGCAGCGAAGTCCTCGGGCGCGAGTGCGGCGGGCGCCTTGACCAGCGTCATCAGCTTGGGCGTCGTGGCTTTATCCATCAGACGGTACGCTCGCCGGGGGTGGCGGCGAAATTGTCGTACACCTCGGCGAAATAGGGCATGTGATTGGTGATCCCGCCATCGACCACGATCACCTGCGCCGTGACGAAACGCGCATCGTCCGAGGCGAGCCACGCGACGGTGGCGGCGATGTCGTCCGGTGCGCCCAGATAAGGCGTCATCTTGTGGCGCTCGATCCGGTCGAGCTGTTCCTGCGAGTTGTTTTCGCGCACGTTCTGCGTGACGACGAGGCCGGGCGAGACGACGTTGCAGCGGATGCCCTGCTTGCCATACTGGGTCGCGACATACATCGTCAGGCAGTTGATCGCCGCCTTCGACGATGCGTAGGCCGGGCCGTACAGGTCGCCGCGCAGCGCCGCGCCCGAACTCGTGTTGACGATCGATCCGCCGCCCGTACGCAACATCAGCGGCAAGGCATGCTTGATCATCAGCATGGTGCCGCGCGCATTGACGGTAAAGGCCGTGTCCCAGACGGCGGCGTCCATCATCGCCACGGCCATGTCACGGCTCATCTGCGCGGCGCTGGTGGCGGCGGCATTGTTGTGGAGCGCGTCGAGCCGGCCGAAGCGGGCGTCGACGGCGGCGAACAGCGCCGCGACGCTGGCTTCATCGGCGAGGTCAAGCGGGTGGAACATTGCCTCGCCGGCCTGCCCCTCGATCCGGGCGACCACCTCTTCCGCTTCGTCCGCGACGATATCGGCGATGACGAGCCGCGCGCCCTCGGCAGCGAGGCGTAGAGCGGTGGCCGTGCCGATGCCGCCCGATCCGGTGACGATCGCGACCTTGCCGTCGAGCCGCCTCATCGCGTGCCGTCCGACCAGGTTGTTTCGACATGGTGCGGAGTCGGCACCCACGGGACGCCGGGCTCGTCATAGATTTCGACCGCGACGGCGGCTTCGGTGAGGGCGAGCGTCAGCCGGAAGAGCGCGCGTTCGGGCGGCGGCAGCGGCTCGTCGACGGGAAACCGGTCGAGATGCTCGAAGACCGCGTCGATGCGCGGGGCGAGCGCGTCGTACAGCGCGCGCAGATCCTCCATCCGCGATCGCTGGCGGGCGAGATAGCGTTCGGCCTGCGTCTCGAGCGGGCCCCAGACGGGCACGAACGCGGCGAGATCGGCGAAGCCCTCGGGCAAGAGCGCGCTCATTCCGCCGCCTCCGCTAGCATCGGACTTTCGAGCCGGCCGACGATCGCCTCAATCACCGCCGCCTCGTGCCGGCATAGCATTTCGTACATGCCGAACTGGATGTGCGAGCGCGCGCCCGAGGCCATCGCCGCCTGCTGGAGCTGGGTGCAGGCGGTATCCTCGCTCGATATGTCGCGGTTGAGCGCGATGCTGCCTTCCAGCGCGAAGCGCTCGCGCCAGCTCTTCGGCGCATCGCGAAAATGGTAATGCGCCTCCCAGCGAAAGCTGCCGGCGTCGATCGGCCAATAGTGCATCGTCCAGAAGCCGTTGAGCGCGAGGCTGACCTGGAAGTTGGGAAAGATCGAGATGAGGTCGTTGCTCCAGTCGGCCGCGCCGGTCGGGTTGAGCCCGCCGCCCGCGAACGACATGGACGCGTCGTCGCCGGCGACGACGACCTGCGGGATCGATTCGAAGATCAGCTTCTGGATCGGCCGTGCATCGGACAACTGGAATGCGGTGTTGCGCGGGTTCGACATGCGGCGATGCGGCCCGTGGAAATCGATCGACATGAAATGGGCGAACGGATTCTCGCGCGAGCAGACCATGTCGCGGGCACTTTCGCGGTGAAGCGCGCCGACATGGTAAGCCTCGCTCGCGGCATCGAGGCCGGCTTTCCAGTTCGACCGGACGATCCCGCTCAGCCGCCCGGTGTAGCGGAAGCGGTCGAGCGGCTTGTCTTCGAGCAGGGGAACGAGACCGCCTAGAAATTCGGTCAGCGTCTGCCGCGGGAACGGATCGAGGTTGACGAAGATCAGCCCCTGCCAGACCTCGATCGACACCGGCACCAGCCCGGACCCGGCGACGTCGAGATCTGGAAAGGCGCGGCGATCGGGTACGCCGCGCAAGCGGCCTTCTCCGTCATAGGACCAGGCGTGATAGGGGCAGACGAACTGCTGCGCGCAGCCGCTCTCGCCCCAGACGAGCTTCAGCGCACGGTGCGCGCAGACATTGTGGAACGCGCGGATAACATCGTCTTGGCCGCGGGTGATCAGGAGCGAGGCGTTGGCGGCCTCGATCTCGCGCACGATCCAGTCGCCAGGCCCGGGCACCTCCGAATCGAGGCCCACGTTCAGCCAGACATGGCGGAAGATCTCGCGCTCGCGCTCGAAACGCTCAGGCGAAAGATAATTATCGACCGCGACCTTGCCGCTGGAGAGTATCGCACGGTCGGGGACCATCGGGCCGAAGCCGACGTCGAACACGGCCGATGCGCGTTCCAGAATATCGTCCATTCGCATCCTCCGCGCGCGACCTTTCGGCCGTCCCGCAAAGATTATGCACAATAGGCGCGACAATCAACCGGACAGTTCGCGCCTAAGCGGCGCGATCAGGCTTTCTGGCGCACGCGCGGCCTGGCGAGGGCCGGCTTCGCCGGCGCGGGCGCCGGTGTGCGGCGGCGTTTGGGCAGGGGCGCGACGGCCGGTTCGATCTTCATCTGCTGTTCGATGAAGCTGGTGATCATGTCGTAGTTGGCAATCGCCAGCGCCTCGGCGGCGTCGGCATCGCGGCGCAGCACGGCGTCGACGACGGTGCGATGCTTCGGCTGTTGCTCGAGCTCGAAGCGCGCCAGCGACAGGTACATATGCCGGTAGCGGATATTCTGCGCGTAGAGCAGCCGCCACGACCAGAGCAGCCACTTATTGTCGCACGCGCCAAGCAGCGCCTCGTAGAAAGCGATCCGCTCGTTCGAATAGGCTTCGACGCCCTCCTGCCCGGCGACGACATGTTCGAGCGTGCGCACCGCACGGTGGAAGGTCGCGATCAAATTGCGCTCCCATTCGAGATCGCCGTTCGCGATGGCGAGGCGGAGGCAGGCGAGTTCGACCGTACGGCACGCCTCGTTCAGCTCGCGAAAACCGCTCATCGAAACGGGCGCCACGCGGAAGCCGCGATGCCGCTCGATCTCCACCAGTCCTTCGGCGGTGAGGCGGGACAAGGCTTCGCGCACCGATGCCTGGCTGAGACCGAGCGCAACCTGGAGCGCCGAGATATTGAGGCGCGATCCGGGCTTCAGCTTGCAACCGATGATTTGATCGCGAAGGATCTGATAGGCGCGGCCGGTAACGCTGGTGTCTTCCATCGGCCAGACCTACCGCCCGGCGGAAGGCGGTTCAAGCTGGCGTGACGAGGCAACATCATCCTCGGCGGCGCTGACGAAGGCGAGCATCTCGCCTGGTCGCGAGAACTTCTCCTCGTCCGGACGGACGATGGCGAGATATTCGGCGTTGCTGTAATTGGTCACGAAGTCGGCGGCGTCGGCGAAGCCCATCTCGGCACACATCGGCACCCGCCGCCACGTGCCGAGCGGTCCCGTGCCCAGGCCCGCGGGAACGGGCGCGCCGTGGAACTGGACGTAGCGGGTGAGCGGTCCCCATACGGTCGGCGCGGTCTGCGCGATCACCGGGTGGACGTCGCGCCAATAGGCTTGTGCGTCGGCTACCGCCCAGCCCTCGGCGGCATCGCCGCCGGCAAGGAACTTCACGGTCGACGCCCCGCGTTCCGGCTTGATCGGAAAGACTTCGGCAAGCCAGACGACACTGCGGGCCTGGTCGATCAGCCCGGCCGAAGCATCGGCCACGGTGCGATCGGCGGTGATCCGGGCCATGGCGGCAGCGGCCTCGTCGGCGCTGGTGAACCACAGGCCGAGCAGCCCGTCGAACAAGGGCGGGAACATGCCGGCGACTTCCGGCGCGAGCTGCGCCGGGCGGCGATCGACGATCAGGTGGCGCGGAGCGCACACGGCGAGGATCGCCGGGGCGAGCTCGTCCCGCAGTCGATCCGCGAACGTCTGCGGGTCGAGCTCCGCCTGACGGATAAGGAGCGCGGTGACGCGCCACAGGCCCTCCTGCGCGAACGGCGTCATGCGGCGGCGCTCGCCGGGACTTCCAACGGGAAGCACTCGTCATCCCATGCGCGGATCGTCGGCAGCACGGTCTGCGCGAACAGGTCCATCGCGGCGGTCTGCATCGCATGGTCGCCGAGGAAGACCATGTCGACCACACCGACACCGCATTCGCGCAAGACGTCGAACGCGGCGATCTGGGTCGCCGGGCCACCGAGGAAATAGGGCGTCAGGATCAGCGAGTTGACGGGCGGTCCTCCCATCGTGCGCGCCTGGATGCGCGCCTGATCGGCGGCACGGCTGGCGAAGAGGCGGCCGACGTCGGCTTGGGCCTGCGCATCGGTCGGCGCGACATGGCCGATGCCGCGGTAGAGGATATGCGCCGGCGTCGGCGTCCAGCCGTGGCGATCGCATTCGGAGCGGTAGAGCGCGATCCAGTCGCGGATCGCGGACGGCGGCGCGAAGGAGAAGGCGATGCCCATGCGACGCTTCGCCGCGAAGGCGATCGATTCGGACGAATTGCCCGATCCGTAGAGCATCGGCGTGGGCCGCTGTACGACGCGCGGCCACACCGACACCGTCTTGAACCGGTAGTTGGCGCCCTCCCATGCGAACGGTTCGTCTTCGGTCCACGCCTTGACGATCAGGTCGATGCCCTCCTGGGTCATCGCACGGGTGTCGCCGGCGGTATCGTAGGTGTTGTGCTCGTTGGGCGTGCCGCGGAGGAACAGGACGACGATCCGGCCGCCGGTCATCGCGTCGAGCATCGCCAGCTCCTCCGCGAGACGCACCGGATTGTTGAGCGGGACCAGCGGGCCGAGCAGCGCCACCTTCGCATGGCGGACCCGCTGGGCGATCGCGCCGGCCATCACCATCGGGTTGGGAGTCATCATGTACGGAGCATAATGATGCTCGGACACGCTGACCCAATCAAAGCCGAGCGTATCGGCACGCTCGCAGCGATCGAGCGTCTCGGCGATCGAGCGCGCCGCGACTTCCGGATCGCAAAAGCTCGACGGCGCTGGCCAGACTTCCAGGCCGGGTGCCGGGCCTTCGTACGAGGTCATGGCGAGGTAGGAGATCTTCATCGCGTCACTCTCCGCCGGCGCGCACCCGTTGGTCGAATTGCGCGTTGATGCGTATTGCGTGCCGGATTATGCATCATCTGCCATGTCACGACGACGCTGTCGAGATGGCTCGCGCCGAGCGGCTCCCGAAGAGGACCGCCGGCTCATCGAGAGGATGAGAAATGGGCGATACCGGGCAGAGCCGCGACCAGGCCGAGGAAAGCGCGCGCGAGATCGCGCAGATCAGCGCCTGGGCGAACGGCAACCTGCCCGGCACGGTCGCGAGCGTGGTGCGTCAGCGGCGCTGGCGACCGGTGTGGCGGGTCGACATGGCCGAGGCTGGCGGGACCGCATCCTATCTGTTCAAGGGGACGCGCGCTTGGGAGGCCCACCCCTACCCGCTTGAATATGAGATGCGGATGCTCGAGGTGCTCGCCGCGCACGGCGTGCCGGTGCCGCCCTTGCGCGGCTATTGCGCCGATCCGCGCGCGATCGTGATGGAATGGATGCCCGGCGGGCGCGATCCGGGGCTGGTGATGGAGGCGGCGGAGACCAAGTCGGTGATGACCGCGGACCGCTGGGCGGCGTCGCTGCGCTACATGGAGATACTCGCCGACATGCACCGTATCCCCGCGCCGGCCTTTGCGGCGGCGGGATGCGCGATGCCCGAGGGCGCGCAGGACGTGGCGCTCAATAGCTTCGAGCGGTTCTACGCGATGTACGTCGCGACCGGGATCGTCGATCCGATGATGGAGTTTTGCGCAGGCTGGCTGCGACGCAATGCGCCAGGTCGCACGCGCACCTCGTTCGTCACCGGCGATTGCGGGCAGTTCCTTTCCGACGGTCCCGACGTGACCTGCGTGCTCGACATGGAGGTCGGCTATCTCGGCGATCATCTCCACGACCTCGCCTGCTTCCGCGGGCGCCACCCGGTCGAGAACATGGGCGATCTGCCCGCGCTGTTCCGTCATTATGAGGCGGCGCTGGGCGAGCCGCTCGACCTCGACGCGATTGCCTATCACACCATCGTCTTCCTCTGCATCGGCTATTTCGCGCCGCTGTTCGCGCTGCCCGAGACGCGGCCGGGCGGCGATTTCGTCGAAAGCGCGGTGCAGGTCGCCTTCATCGGCCGCCGCTGCTTCGAGGCGCTGGCCGAGATATTGGAGGTCGCGCTCGACGAAATCGCGTTGCCAGCCCCCCGCCCCTCGCCCCTGGAGGAGATGGCGCTCGCCAAGCTCGGCGCCGACCTGCGCCGTTTGTCGCTGAGCGAGACGTTCGCCGGGTGGCAGCGCGGCGTGCTCGCGTCGGTGCCCGACTATCTTGCCAGTCAGGCGCGCTATCGCCGCTGGGCAGAGGATGCCGATCTCGACGAAATCGAGACGCTGCTGGGCGAACGACCCGGCGACATGGCGGCCGCGGACCGCGCGCTCGACGCCTATGTCCGCGGCGCGGCGCCGGAGCAGGATGCGGCCCTCGTTCGGCTGTTCCACCGTCGGCTTCTCCGCCAATGCCTGATCATCGCCGGGCCGGATGCGGCGGACGACCACATCGCGCTGATGAAAGTGGAGCCGATTCTCGACGGGCGAATGGACGGGGTGCAGACGCCGAGCTACGGCCTCGCGGCAGCGGACTGAGCTAAGGTGATCCGTCGCCGGGCTCCTCGGCGGCGAGGGACGCTCAGCGGCTCAACGGCCAAGATGGAACGCATCCTTGCCCCACACCGGCGGGGCATCGGCGAGGCTGAGGATGCCCGGCGCGGCCGCGATGACATAGGGCACGGCGTGGATCGCATGCATCGCGGTCGCCATGCAGGCGTCGTCGGTGGGCATGATGCTGCCTTCCGTGCCGATCTCGAACTTCGCGCTGATCGAAGGTTCGCCGTGCAGCTCGACCGTCCAGCCGTCGCCGCGCGGCCACTCGGGCGCGATGTCTTCGGCCATCTGCGTGTAATGCTGCATCACCGCGCGAACCTTTCCGCCCGAAACCAGCCGCACGCCGAACGCCATCGCCGCGACCGTCCCGGCCTTGATCACGCCCGCCGCGACGTGGAGATTGCGCGGCGTGATCGCGGTTTCGCGGAAATTCTCGATCCGGTCGATCGGCAGATCGAGCGCATCGGCCATCAGCATCGCCGAATGGCGCCAGGTCTCGCCGACCAGTTCGACGTTCGAGAAGACCGGCGTGGAATCGTCGGGCGCGAAGCCGAACCCCATCAGGTCGAACATTTGGTAGGCGCTCGGATATTTGTCGTACATCAGCGTCTCGTAGGCGACGACCTTGTCGACCCGGCGGGCGAGACGCGAGAGCAGGAGCGGCACCGATTCGGCGAAGAAGCCGGGCATGACGCCCAGGCCGTGGAAGGTGGCATTGCCCTTCACGCAGGCGGCGGCGATCGCGCCCTCCACTTCCGGCCCCATCGACCTGGGGTAGATGAACTGCGCCGCGGTGGTGACGACGTTTTTGCCGGAGGCGAGCAGCGCGCAAAGATCGGCGACGCTCGCCGGCGGATCGACCTCGGCGCCGGCGAGGAACAGCACGCAATCCGCATCTAACGCGAGGATCGCGTCGCGATCGCTGGTCGCGGTAACGCCGAGCGGAGCGATGCCGCAGATCGCGCCCAGATCCTGGCCCGCCTTGTCCGGATTGTAGGTGAACGCGCCGACGATCTCGTAATCCGGCCGTTCAGCGGTGGCGCGGACGACCATCTTGCCGGTGTGGCCGGTCGCCCAATGGATCACGCGATAGGGCATCGATTCCTCCCGTCCCTCACCCTTCGTCTCCCGCCGTCACGCGGACCTCGTCGCCTTCGATCGCGAACGCGGCGGGAAGATGGGCGGCGGCGGTGATGCGGGCGATATCGCCGGCGATCTCCTCGAAGATCGGGGTGCCGCCGCCCGGAAAATAAGGCGCGCCGTCGTCGCCGGCATGGACCGGGCGGAAGGCGACGCGAGCGATCCGGCCGTCCGCGATCTCGACCACGGCGGCGATGCCCTTGCGGCTTTCGGCGCCGAACGGAACGTTGACCCCGATCGGCGTGGCGCCGACCGGCACGGGCGCGACCATCACGAACTTGCCGAGGCAGTAGAAGATCGCTTTGCCACGATAGACCTCGATGCCCTTGGTCACGAGCGGACCGTGGCCGAGGATCAGGTCCGCGCCGGCGTCGATCAGCGCGTGCGCCGCCTCACGCTGGTAATGGCCGATCGCGACCCGGTCCTCGAGGATGCCCCAGTGGCACGAGACCACGACAACATCGGCGGTCTCGCGCGCTTGGCGCACGCCCTGGCACATCCGCGCCAGATCCTCGCGATTGACGAGGGTGCGGATGTCGGGCGCCGTGCCCCAATTCTCCCACGCCGGGTTCTCGAAATAGCTGTGCCGGCGCAGGATCGCGATGCCGGGCACGCGGCGGCCGGCATGCGTACCGGGAAGGAAGGCCGAGGCGCAGGCGAGGAACGCGATCCGCGTGCCGCCGCGCTCGATCACGACCGGAGCGTGCGCCTCGACGATGTTGCGCCCCGCGCCGACCGGCTCGATCCCCGCCTCGCGCAGCAGCGCCATCGTGCGCAGGAAGGCGCGGTAGCCGGCGTGGAGGCAATGGTTGTTGGCGAACGACATGACGTCGAACCCCGCCTGCCCGAAGAGCGCCACGCTCGCCGGATCGCCGGGCAGGAACAGGTCGCCCTCGTCGACCAGATCGTTGAGATGCGCCTCGACCGGGTGGGTGTCGCCGGCTTCCTCGCTGTGCGGCCATTCGCAATTGCCGAAAGTGACATCCGCCGCACCGAGCGCGGGCGCGACGCGCGCGAACACTCCCGGGCGCGCGAAGTGGCAGAGCACGTCGCCCACACCAACGAGGCGGATCGTCGCCCCGGCCATCAGCAGCCCGCCAGGAACGCCATGTCGACGAAACCCGCCATCCGCCCGAAGCGCGGGTGGTTGCCTTCGAAGAAGCGCAGGATGTGGGTGAAGATGCGATGCTCGCCCGGGGTCACGTCGATCGCGGGATACCAGTGGGGCGTATAGTGGTGGTGGCCGATCTCGCGATCGAGCGTGATCACATGCTCGCCGACCCGCAGGCTCGAGACGATCCCGTCCGAATGGCGGCGGATGCCGATGGCGTCGCCGTGGAGGGCCTGCGTCCCGTCCGGCGTGTTGATGAAGGCAAAGCGGGTGCTGGCGGGGCCGGCAAGCGGACGATCGCTGCCCCAGACGATGTTTGCCGCGAACGACGCCGACTGGTCCATCGCGTTCATCACGACGGTGGTGAGCGCCCCCACCCCGCCCATCGGGCGCGGGCCGAACGAACGATCGCGCAGGCCGACACCATCGAACGCACGGCCCCTGATATGGCCGGTCGCGCGCACGCCGACCTCCTGATGGCCAAGGCTGAAGCTGGCGAAGCTCAGCAGCTTGCCGAAGTCGACCGGATCGTGCGCCGAGACCGCCTCGATCAGAATGTCCTCGCCGGGCGCGATCATCAGGTAGCGGCGCCAGCCGTCGATCTCGACATGCATCATGTCGGAATCGAAGGCGGTATCGGTATAGTCATATTTGCAGAAGCTGGTGCCGCCGCCGATCACGAACAGAAGATGGCGCGCCCGACCGGTGCTGGCGTTGCACAGCACCTGCGCCCAATAGGCCTGGTTGCTGTCGGGGTCGACCGCGCACACGCCCCAGGTATCCGACCATACGGGATCTTCGGTCAAGAAGGGCTGCTGGGCGTCACCCTCGCGATCGATCGAGCGGACGACTTCGCGCATGAACGTCATGCTTCTCTCCCCTGTGATCCATTGGCCTTGAACCTAGGGAAAGCGGCTGGACGACTACCCTGTCGCCCGGCATGAGGCGCCGGAGCGAGCCCGACATATGGGCGGCCAACATCATTGGGCATGGAGAGAGCGACATGGATCTGGGCATCGCGGGCAAGGTGGCTTTGGTCACCGGGGGCACGCACGGCATCGGGCGTGCTATCGCCGAGGAGCTCGGGCGGAACGGCGCGAGCGTGGTGGTCGTCGCGCGCGGGCGCGAGCGGCTCGACGAGACCGTGGCTGCGATCCGCGACGCCGGTGGCAAGGCGGCGGCGGTGCAGGCCGATCTTACCGACCTGGCGAGCTTCCCGGCGATGGTTGCAGGCGCCGAGGCAGCCTTCGACCGTCCCGATATCGCGATCTACACGCCCGTCGCGCCGCCTTCGGGCGGGTTCGACGATTTCGGCGACGAGGATTTCGACCTTGCCTACCAGTATATCGTCAAGGGCTTCGCGCACTTCGCTCGCGCGGTGACGCCCGCGATGAAGGAGCGCCGCTGGGGGCGGATCGTGACGGTCGGCTCGGGCGCCGCCAAATCGCCCGCGCGCAAGTCGATCCTCAACTTCGATTATGTACTGGCCAACACGGTGCGGCCGGCCGGCCTCGGCCTGAGCCGCAGTCTGGCCGACGAGCTCGGGCCGTTCGGGATCACGGTCAACACCGTGCCGCCCGGGTTCATCGATACGGGTTCGAACTACGCCGCCTTCTTCGAGCAGTGCGCGCGCGACGCCGACATGCCGTACGAGGCGTTCATGAAGGCGTTCGTCGAGCGGATCCCCGCCAACCGCTTCGGCCGGCCCGAGGAAGTGGCGTCGCTCTGCGCGTTCCTTTGCTCGCAGGGCGCGGCCTATATCACCGGCCAGTATCTCGTCGTGGATGGCGGCTATATGCAGACCTATAACTGACGCGGTCAGGCCGCCCGCGCGAGCAGTTCGACCGTACCGGCAGCGGGATCGAGGCGGATGCGGTCGCCCGTGCGCAACAGGCCGGTCACGTCGCGCACCCCGACCACGGCGGGCAGGCCGAGCTCGCGCGCGACGACCGACGTGTGGGTAAGCAGCCCACCGGTTTCGCCCACGACGCCCGCCGCCATGGTGAAATAGGGCGTCCAACCGGCGTCGGTAAAGGCGGCGACGAGGATCTCGCCGGGCTCGAAGAAGTCGAGCGCGGCGGTGGTGTCGACGACGCGCGCAAGCCCCTCGACCGCGCCGCCGCTGACCCCCTGCCCGCCGAGCACCGCGCCGACCGACAGCGCGGCACCATCCGAGAGACGGACTTCTTCGAGCCCCTGCATCAGTTCGGGCGGTTCGGGTAGCGCATCGAGGCGTACGGCTTCGGCCCGGCGCGGCGCGATGCTGGCACGCAGGCTCTGGCCCGGCTCGCGCAACGCGCGGCCGACCTCGTGAAGCGTGAGGTAGCCGATCTCCTCCGCGGATTCGAGCGCGCCGCTGCGGGCGAGGCGCACGCCGATCTCGCGGAACAGCGCGCGCAGCATGTCGACGCGCAGGATGAGGTTGCCCTTGCTCTCCTCGCGCGTGCGCCCGCCCAGATGCGCGCCGCGTACTAGCAAGCGGAGCAGCGCGCGCCGCCACCCGGGCAGGCCGGCGAGGAGAGGTCCGAGCGGGTCGCTGTCCGGGCGCGCCGCGCGCGGCGCCTGCGCGGGCTGGCCGACGAGGCCGGCGAGCGCGTCGAGCACCGGCTTGGGCTCTTCGGCCCACGAAGGCCGCGTGATCATGAACTCGGCGGTCGAGCGATAGCCGTAGCGCGCGAGCAGCGCATCGATTTCGCCAGCGATGGCGGGAAGTGTCGCGCGCAGCCAGGCGAGGCGATCGGGAGCGGCGAGGAACTGCGCGATCTGCCCCGGATGGTCGGCACGCATCCGATCGGCGATCGCCCGGATGCGCAACGCAGGCGCCGCGCTCTCGACCTCGCCGAGATCGCTGAGCGCCGCGACGAGGTGCTGCATCCGGTCGCCCCCGGCGACCGCGGTCAGGAACGAGACGAGGTAGACCGAGACGAAGCTACCGCGCGTCAGCCAGCCGCAGGCGCGCTCGAGTTCATGCTGATAGGGCTCGATCAGCGCGGCGAGATCGCGGTCGCCGAGCGCCCGAAGGTCGAGCGCCGCGCGGCGGGCGAGATTGCGTTCGAGCCGCGCTCGCCGGCCGATCACCGCGCGCAGCATGTGGAAGGCGAGGCGAGGCGTCGCGAGCGCGACCCGGAGACGCTCGCCGGGCGTGACGGCCGGGCGCGCGATCAGGAACGTTCCGGTCGATCCGAACAGCTGCGCTTCCCAGTCGGCCGGATCGGTGAACGGGAGCAAGTCCGCCTGCCACATCACCCACGACAGGTTGACGTAGAAGCGGCCGAGATGGACCCGGTTGACCATCAGTTCGGCGGGATAATGGCTGCGGATGCCGAGATCGCGCAGGCCGCGCCGGATCCCGTGATCGTTGGGGATCGCGACGACCGTGAGGTCGAGCGGGAGGATGATGCCGGGATAGGCCTCGCGGCCGTTGACGCGGGTCGCCGCAGGAAAATCGGGCGGGATCGCGGTTTCGAACAATTGCTGTTCAGGGATGGCCGCATCCGTCCAGTGCCGGCGGCTCATGCGCCGACGCCGCGATCGGGCGAGCCGGCCGGTTCCGCGAGGCCGTCCGTTCCACCCGCCTGCTGTGCCCAGCGAAGGAGGCGCGCAAGCCACGGGTCGGCGGCGGGATCTGGCGAGACCACTGCAAGGCGGCCGGCATAGATGCGACCTACGGCGCCGTCGATCGTGACCTCGCGGCCGGCGAGCGCATCCACCACGTCCGCGCCGCAGCCGACGATGCACGGCCGGTCGAGTTCGCGGCAGACGACCGCGGCATGCGAGGTCGCGCCGCCGGTGGCGGTCACCACCCCGGCCGCGGCGATCATGCCATGGACGTCGTCGGGGCTGGTGGCGATGCGGACCAGGATGACGGGCTCACCCGCCTCGCCCCGCACCAACGCTTCGTCGGGATCGGTGACGGCGATGCCGCTGGCGAAGCCGGTACAGGCAGGCTCGCCGCTCGCCAGCAGTTCGGCCGGCCCCGCGGGATCGATGCGGGGAGCGCACGCGGTGCGCAGCTGCGCTGGCGAAACGCGGCGGAGGGCCTCGGCTCGATCAATTTGGCCGGCCTCGGCGAGTTCGACGGCGATGCGGACCGCGGCGTCGGCCGATCGCTTGCCCGCGCGGGCCTGAAGCAGCCACAGCCGGCCGCTCTCGACGGTGAACTCGATGTCCTGCATGTCGCCCGCGTCGGCCTCGATCGTACGTGCGGCGGCGAGCAGGGCGGCGTGCGCCTCCGGCAGCGCGGCGGCCAGCGCCGCCAACGGCTGCGGCGTGACGCGCCCCGAAACGACATCCTCGCCCTGCGCGCGCGGCAGCCACTCGCCATAGGGCCGATCCTCGCCGGTCAGCGGGTCGCGGGTGAAGAGCACGCCGGTGCCCGAGCGATCGTCGCGATTGCCGAAGACCATCGCCTGGATCGTGACGGCGGTGCCGGCGTCGTCGTCGAGGCCCCGATGCGCGCGATAGGCGCTGGCGCGAGGCGAGTCCCACGATCGCAGCACCGCCTCGATCGCGGCATCGAGCTGTGCCGAAGGGTCGGCCGGCGGCGCGGCGCCGACGAGCGTGGCGAACTGTTCGCCGAAGCGGCGCGCCAGATCGCGAGCAAAGGCGGCATCGCCGCTTTCCGCTCCGATTGCGACTTCGGCAGCGGCGCTCAGGCCGAGGTTGAGGATCGTGTCCATCATTCCCGGCATGCTTTCGGCCGCGCCCGAGCGAACCGAAAGGAGGAGCGGCGGGGTGCCGGCGAAGGTGCGGCCGACGGCGGCGCCGATCGTCGCGATGCCGCGGCCGAGTTCGGACCGGAGGTTCGGCGGAAGCGCACCATCGTCGCGCCAGCGCCGCCATGCCGCGGTCGTCAGAACGATCGCCGGCGGCACCGGGATGCCGAGCGCCCGCATATGGTTGAGGCTCCACGCCTTGCCGCCGACGAGGGCGCGCGGAAGCGGGCGGCTGCCGTCCAGCGCCAGGACATAAGGCGCGTCGTCGCTCATGCGGCGCGGCCGGCGGCGGCCTCCTCGGCCCGGCTGCGGCCGGTAAGCGCGATCAGATCCTCGTGCAGCTCGAACCAGACGCTGTGATAGCTGTCCATGATCGGCTTCGCGACATAGTCGGCCTCGCCGGCAATGATTCGGGTAAGCGCGGCGGCGAGGCGGCGGCGGTAGCCCGAGAGGCGCGGAACAGCGACGGCAAGGCTATCCATCGTCGGCGCGAACGCCGTGTCGGCATCGCTCAGGCGAGCGATGACGTCGGCGTCATAGGTAGCATCGGCATGATCGTTGCGGGTTTCGGCGCCGCGCATCTGCCAGGCGGCGATGATCGCCTTCACCTCGTCGTTGACGGCGGAGAAGGCGGCATAGTGCCGATCGAGCGCGGAGGGGTCGACGGTCGCGCTCGGCGGCGATCAGTACGGCCAAGCGCTCGCGACCCGCCGGCGCCAGCCGCACCCGGCCCGCGATCGCGCCGAGGAGGCCGGCCTCCGCAAGCGCGGCGAGCGCGGCCTGCGCGGCATCCTCCGTGCAATCGAGCGAGGCCGCGACCGCCGCCGCCGTCGTCAGCCCCTTCATCCGGATCAGTTGCAGGAGCTCGAGCTCGTCCATCCGGCTCCTCCGGTCAGCGCTCGGGGATCGGCTGGAGGTCGAGCCCGACATTGTACGATGCGACGCCGCAGCCGGTGAGAAGGAAGTCCTGACGCCGCAGCCAGTCGTGGAAATACTGGGTGAGCCGCGCATCCTGGTCGGCACCGGCGGCGCGGACGAACGCCTCGATATCGGCAAGCATGTCGTGGCCGGGGGTGTGGCCGAGCAAGGCGATGGCGTCGGCGCGATCGGCCGCTTCGACCGCCGCGCCATAGGTCAGCCAGCGTTGTTGATAGAGCGCGAGCGCGGCGGCGGAACCGCGGGCATAATCGGCCGCCGCATCGCCGCCGGGCATCCCGGCGATCTGGCGGACGAGGTGTCGCCCCGCCTGCTCCCAGCCGATCGGCGCCGCTTGCGGGACCGGCGGGTCGGTAAGCGTCAGCCCGTCGTGCGCAGCGATGGCGGTTATCGACCAGCGTGCGGTCGCGACCGCGAAGTGCATATAGGCGACATAGTCCTGCTCCGGCGTCGAATTGAACGCGAGCGGCCACAGCATGAAGCCGTTGACTCCGCAGAAGCCGGCGGTGTGATATTCGATCAGTTTCTTGGTGATGCGATCGCCCGACACCCGCTCGTAATGATCGTAGAGCGCGGAGAGGTCGCCGAGCGGCTCGGACGTGTCGCGCAAGCGGAGCCCGGCGAGTTCGGCGGCCGGATCGCCGAAGCTCGACAGCTCGAAATCGATCAGGCCGGTGACGCGGTCGCCGTCGAACAGGAACTGGCCGGCGTCGGCATTGATGAACGCGGCGCGGGTGCGGTCCGCCGGCACGTTCCGCCTCAGCCAGCCGGCGATGAAGCGCATCAGCGGCCAGGGACGGCCGATCAGCCGATCGAAGATCGCCTCGGCCGATGCGTAGAGATTGCGGCCGATCTGGTCGGGCGTGCGGGGAATGGTCAGGCCGACTTCGGCGAAAGCGTCGAGCGGGAGGCGGTGGACGCGCGCGATCGTCTCGATGAAATCCTCGCGCACGCGGCGGCGGACCGCATCGTCGGCGATGCTGCCCGAATTGATCGTGCCGGGAAGCCGCTCGATCACCAGCGCATCGGGATCGTCGATCAGGCCGTAGACGCGAGGCGCCTTGATCCCGTTGGCGAGGTAGGCGCGATGGATCGCCGCCTCCTGCCGCATGTCGACGGGCGAGGTGTAATTGTCGCCGCGCGGGCCGCGAATGTAGAGCGCCAACGGCTCGCCCTCGCGCAACACCTCCGCATCCCAGCCAGTGCGCCAGCGCGGGTGCGGGGCGAAATGCGTGACCGTACCAAGGTTCTTCTCAAGCCATGCGATGACCTTGCGGTCCATCGTCAAAGGCTGCGCCTCAGACAAGCGCGTGCGTCTTGCGGCCGCGCAACGCCGCCAGCGCGAAGGCGATGCCGAGCGCCACCGCCGCCACCCCGAACATGTTGAACACCGCCGCCGGCCCCGCCCGTCCGGCGATGAACTGCGCGATGAAGGGGAAGACGGCCTGCGCGCCGTACATCGCTGCGCTGGCGATGCCGAGCGCCCGCCCGCGGCCCGCACCGGCGAAGTGGACCACCGCGGCGTTCAGGTTGGGCGAGTAGAGCGCCGCGCCGACCGCCGCGACGCCGAGCGCGACGCTGATCAGCACGAGGGTGTCCGACCTGCCCGCAAGGAGCAGGCCGAGTCCGGTCGCCACGGCCGCAAGCGCGAAGGTGCCGTCCAGCCCAAGGGCGCGGTTGATCGGGGCGTAGGCCGAGCTGGCGACGATCGCCGTCGCGCCCATCACCATCAGCGGCAGTGCCTGCAGCGAGGGATCGGCGATGCCGATGTCGGCGAGGAAAAACGGCGCGAACAAGGGCCCGACGACACTGGTCATGCCCATGAACATCGCAACGAGGAGCAACGAGATCGGCAGCGGGACGCGCGGCGCGCTCGTCGCGACGTGCCCGGCCGGCGGTGCAGCGCGCTTCGGCAGCGCCCAGAACAGGGGCAGCAGCGCGAACCCGATCAGATGCAGCGCGAACGGCCAACGCCACCCCGCCGCCGCGGCCATCCCGACCAGCAGATAGGCAAGGATCGCCAGCATGCCGCCGACCACTGCCTGCCAGCCGAACAATCTGATCCGCTGGCGCGGGCTGAGCGCACCGATCCCGGCAAGACCGGCAACGAGTGTGCCCGCGACGGTGAAGCCGAGCAAAACACGCGTGGCGAGGATCAGATAGAGGTTCTCGAGCAGGCCGCCGCTCGCGCCGACGAGCGCGAACGCGGCCGACGAGGCCATCAGCACCGGCCGGCTGCCGAAGCGATCGACCAATGGGCCGATGATCGGCGATGCGATCGCGAAGGCGAAGCCGACGACGCTGCCGATCAGCTGGCAGAGCAGCACGGCGTGCGGCTGGCCGGCGAAAGCCCGCGCGATCACGGGGAGCGCGACGCCGAACCCGTAGAGGCCGAGCACCGGATAGACCGCGGTCGAAAGCAGCGCGCACGCGGTGATCCAGCCCACCGGCGGGGCGGTCGCATCGTCGTCGCCAGCGGAAGCCGACGGGTCGATCGCCGCCATTACTGTGCCTCGAGCAAGGCGACCGAGCCGAGATCGTCGAGCGCGGCGAAGAAGCGCTCCGTCATCGGGAAGCCGTCCTGCCCCCATTCGTCCATGTTCGCGATCCACGCCTGGCAGCCGTAGATCGGCCAGTGGCGATAGCTGTCCCAGATCTCGTCGTTCGATGGTACGCCGTCGACGCCGGTCGCGACGAGATGCTCGCGATAATGTTCGAGCAGGCGGCGATCGTTGGCGCGGCGCTCCTCGATCGTCAGCGCGCCGATCATGAAATAGGTGAGGTCGCGCCACGGCCGACCCTTGCGAACGAGTTGCCAGTCCATCCACAGCCGCTCGCCGTTTGCGCGAACGAACGTGTTGCCCTGGTGCGAATCGCCGTGGACGATGCAATGTGCGCCCGGCTGCGCCTGTTCGTAGCGGGTCAGCGCACGGAACACGTCGCGGAATCTCTGCGGGTCGTCGAGCAGCCAGCGCGGAAGCATCGCCTGATATGCGGGCTTGACGATATTCTTCTCGGCCCAGCCCCACATCATGTCGAGCTGATCGCAATCGATCGGCGTCGCCATCGAAGTCGGCAGCCACGCGGCCTCGGTCAGGCGCCGATCGCCCCAGCTCGCGCCATGATAGCGGGCATAGCCTTCGAACGCGGTCGCCACCGCGTCGACGCCCATATGATCGGTGCTGTGGCCGAAATGGCCGCCCGCGTCGGCCAGATCCTCCATCACGACGAGCCCCTGGTTCTGGCTGACCGAATCCCAGTCGGTGAAATACGCCTTGGGAGACGGCACCGACATCTGATCGCGCAAATAATGGTAGAAGCGCGCCTCGAGCGCGTGGATGTCGACATCGGCAAAGCCGCCGCCCCAGTTCGATTTCAGGCAGACGTTCGCGGGGATGCCCGCGTCGCGCCCGACCTGGTTCAGATCGAGCTTCACGCGCATCTTGGTGGTGTGGCCGTTGCGAACTTCGACCACATCCCAGCCGCGGACGTCGATGCCCGGATAGCGATTACGCATGACGCTGGTCAGCCACTCCGGGGTCACCTGGTCCAGATCGCGCGGGAGCGGATCGACGCGCGCGGGATAGGGGCGATCATCTGTCAGGATGGTGGCGTCCGAGGCCATGGGACTCTCCTGTTCGCTTGCCGTGTGCCGACACGGTCGGGACTGATGTCCCTTGTCGAAAGCAGGGGTGACGCGCGACGGGTGCGAACTGACCTGCCTGCCGGCAGGGTAAGGCGGCGCGCCATGCCCGCCGTCCTTCGGATAGGCCGGATACGCCGCCGCGCGTGCGATGGGCGATCGAGCGATGCGGGAGAAGAGCGTGGACCACGAACGCAACGGCAAGCCGGTGCTCGGCACCGCGCGCTGACCCGCTTATCATCCACCAACGGGAGAGACCTATGCGACTGATCAACAAGCTTGCCGCGGGGGCGTCGCTGGCGTTCTGCCTGGCGATCGGCGCGGCCGATGCGAAGCCGCCGAAGCCCGCGTTCAACGCGCCGGCCGACGTCGCCGCGATCAAGAAGATCGAGGACGTGCTCGCGACGGAAACCGACATGGACCGGCTGATCCACTATTACGCGCCCGACGCGATGGTGATGGACATCTTCGCGCCCGGTATCTTCAAGGGACGCGCCCAGATCCACGCCGGCTTCGCGCCGCAACTCGCGGCGATCCGGTCGATGAAGGGGCGGATGGCCGAGATCAACGTCGCGACCAACGGCAATTTCGCCTGCGCTGCGATGCAGATCCAGTTCGACACGGTGATGAAGGACGGCACGGCGCTCAAGATGAGCATCCGCCAGCTCGACGCCTACAAGAAGATGGGCGGCGAGTGGCAGATCATCCAGCAGCACGTCTCGCTGCCCGTCGACGCCAAGACCGGGATGGCGGTGGTGAACGGCCCGGTGACGTCGCGCGGGCCGATCAGCTGGGCCAGGAACGCGATGCCCGGTCCGGCGACGACGCCGGCACAGGCGAAGCTGGATATCCGCCACTGGATGGATGTTGGCGGGGCCTCGACCAGCCTCGACCAGCTGATGCAATATTACGGTCCGGGCGACGACGTGCTCGTCTACGACAGTTTCTATCCGGGCGAACTGCGCGGCATAAAGGAAGTCCGCGATTATTATGCAGCGATCATGGGCAGCATCGGCAGCAGCGAACTGAAGATGCCGGAATTCACCGTCGATTCGGACGGCGCCTTCGCGGTCCAGGCGGATACCCAGGACCTCAAGCTGACGCTGAAGGACGGCAGTACCAAGTATATCTCGCTGCGGCAGAGCGATTGCATGCGCCGCGTGGGGACCAGATGGTATTCCTTCTTCGAGATGATCTCGTTCCCGATCGATGCCAAGTCGAACAAGGCGATCATGGAACGGCCGGGCGCGTTCGCGATGTAGCGGTCGCGCGCCGCGCCCGGGTTCGTGCCGGGCTGGATGCGGCGCGGACAAAAAAGGGGCGGCCAGATGGCCGCCCCCATTGTTTGTGCCGGACGCGGATCAGAAGCGGTAGGCGACCGTCCCGCCGAAAGTACGCGGCGCACCCTGGAACTGCTCGGTCGTTCCGAGGCCGGTGTAGCTGTTGAACACGTTGGTGAACCACGGCTTGTTCGTCAGGTTCTTGCCCCACACCGTGAATTCCAGGCCGACGCCCTTCAGCGCGAAACTCGCCTGACCGCTCAGCAGCCCATAGGCCCTGATCCTGGACGCCTCGTTGGCGATCGCGACCGCCGCCTGGGCGGCCGGATTGCCCGTCGTGAAGAAGTCGAAGTAGCGCGACGACACATAGGAATAGTCGACGTGCAGCGTCAGCTTACCCGGATCCATTTCCAGGGTCTGCGTCGCGCTGGCGCTGGCGGTCCACTTCGGAGCCTGGGTGATCGGCTCGCGCGAACGGTCCACGATCACCGGCACGCCGCCCACCAACTGGGTCTCGTCACGGCTGCCGTGCTTGTAGCGGGCATGCAGGTAGGCGAAGTTGCCGCCGAGCTCCATGCCTTCCCACGGGATCAACGTGCCCTCGAACTCCAGGCCGTAATTGTGGACCTCGCCGGCGTTGCTGACGAACTGGGTCAGCTGGGTCTTGCCGCCGCTGTCCGTGAACGTCGTGTTGATGATCCGCTGCACCTTGTTCTGCCAGGCGTAGAACGCCGCGACGTTGGTGCGCAGATGCCTCTCAAAGAACTCGCCCTTGAAACCGACTTCGGCGTCCTTCACGTTCTCGGGCTTGAACGACTGCGAATAAGGCGCCGGAACCGGGCGCGAATTGAAGCCGCCGGAGAGCGATGCGCCGCTCGTCTTGGCATAGACGAACACGTCGCGGGACAGCTTGTAGTCCACGCCCGCGGTCCACGCCGGATAGTGGAACTTGGCGCTGTTCGGGTCGACGCAGGGCGCGACGCTGGCAGCCTTGCCGGCGTTCGGTCCGACGCTGCAAACCGGGTCGGCCGCAGTAAAATCGGCGAGCGCGTGGCGATTGATGAAGCGATTGTCGAACGTGTAGCGGATGCCGCCGGTAACGCGCAGTGCGTCGGTGAAGTTATAGTTCGCCTGCGCGAATATTCCCTTCGACTCGGCCCGGAAGCTCCCGAAGTTCCGCGCCTTGGTGACGATCGGAGTGTTGTAGAAGATCTCCGAGTCGGAGCGCTCGGAGCCGGTCTCGCGGAAGTAGTAGAGACCGCCGATATACTGCAGCTGTCCCGTCCGTCCGGAAAGCTGCAGCTCTTCGCTGATCTGGCGCTGCTTATACTCGCTGACGAACGCGCCGCCGCCGGTGGGAGTGCCGGTCAGATCGAGGCTGTCGGCGGTATCGGAGGTCCGAAACCCGGTGATCGACTTCAGCGTCACGTCGCCGAGGTCGACGACCAGGTTCGCGGTCGCCGAGCCGGCGCTGTTGCGGTTGAAGAGGTTGTCGATCTCGGCATCGCCGGTGCGCGGCGCGCCGTAGGTCGTACGCCAATCAGTCGAGCGCAGCATCGCCTTCTGCGCGTCGGTCGTCGCAAATTCGGCGTTCACATACTGGCCGAGAGGTCCCGCCGGACCGAAGGCGAAGTTCGAGAAGAGACCGGCCGGGACGCTGAACCCCGGCCCGAGCGGGATCGGCGTGGCGGCGGGAATCGCGCCAGCCTGCACTCCCTGAGAGAGCCCGTAGAAGCTCGCAAGCGGACCCGCCGGATTGATCGCCGCAATCGCCGTGGCGTTGCCGTGATCCCGGTAGTGCGTGTAGTCGCCGCTCACGGTGAGAACGATCGGGAGGCTGGACGGCGTCCACTTGACGCTGCCCCGGCCGTAATATTCGCCGGAGACGTCGCCCTGGTCGTGGCCGAAGAACGGGTTGTTGAAATAGCCGTCGTGCGCATCGTACCGGCCGGCGAAGCGTGCCGCGAGTTCGCTGCCCAGCGGAACATTGACCACGCCTTCGATGACGCGGGAATTATAGTTGCCGTAGCCGCCCTTGACGTAGCCCTCGAACCGATCGGTGGGCTGCGCGGTCGTCAGGTTGAGCGCGCCGCCGGTGGTGTTGCGGCCGAACAGCGTGCCCTGCGGCCCGCGCAGGATTTCGGCGCTCGCAGCATCCAGGAAGCCGAGATTGCCGACGAGCGCGCGCGCGACATAGACGCCATCGATATAGATCCCGACCGCGGGATCGGAAAAGGAATTGGGACTGTTCTGCGCCTGTCCGCGAATCGCCAGATAGACGATCGAGGCAGGACCAGTGCCGCCGGTGCCGATGCTGAGGCTCGGCGTGGCGCGTGCGAGATCCGTAACCTGCGCGACCTGCCTCTGGAGCAGCGACTGCCCGCTCAGCGCGGTCACCGCGACCGGCGTGGTCTGGAGC